>NZ_KV786583.1:0-51961 GCF_001806955.1 Burkholderia sp. HMSC10F09 | reverse complement strand
CGGCTCACGCTCGTGCGCGGCGACGCGGCGCGGCTCGATGCCGCGTTCGCATGACCGGCGCGATTCGGCACCGCTGCGCAGCCCGGCGCCGGCGCGCGGCAGGCGTTTCGTCGATTCGTCGGCAGTCAGCCGACGCGTGCCGCGCGGGCGGTCGCGCCATCGTGACTTGATGACGATTACGCACAACATAGTTCCGATATTTCGTTTGCCGCTCGGGTATTGGCTACCCACAATCCTTTCACCTCCCTCGCGGTGAAAGGTTCCCGGAGACCGGACCGCAGACCGCTCGGTCGACGCGCGGGAGGCGCGCCGACGCGCAGCCGCGCGTCGCATTTCGACGCTCAGAACAAGAGGACTGCCCCGATGACGTTCCGCCTCCGCCTACTTTCCGCCGCCGCGCTGACCGTTGCGAACCTCGCGCTCCCGACGGGCGCGGCCCATGCGCAGGAAGCGATCGTCAAGGTCGGCGTAGCCGTGCCGCTGACAGGCGGCGGCGCCGCATACGGGAAGGACATCGAGAACGGCGTGCGGATGGCCGTGGACGAAGCGAACGCGGCGCGCACGACGATCGGCGGCAAGCCGGTGAAGTTCGTCGTGACGTCGCAGGACGACCAGAGCGATCCGCGCATCGGCGTACAGGCCGCGCAGCAGCTGACGGACGGGCAGGTCGCGGTCGTGATCGGCCACTTCAATTCGGGCACGACGCTGCCCGCCTCGAAGATCTACGCGAAGGCCGGCATTCCGATGATCACGCCGTCGGCGACCAATCCGGACATCACGCGCGCGGGCCTTGGCACCGTCTATCGCGTGATCGCGACCGACACGCAGAACGCCGGCAACGCGGGTGCGTATGCGGCGAGCATCACGAAGGCCAAGCGCATCGCGATCATCGACGATCGCACCGCGTTCGGCCAGGGCGAGGCCGACGAGTTCGAGAAGGCCGTGAAGGCGAACGGCGGCACGATCGTCGCGCGCGAATTCACGAACGACAAGGCCGTCGACTTCAGCGCGCAGCTCACGAAGATCAAGAGCGTGAACGCCGATCTGGTGTTTTTCGGCGGATTGGACGCGCAGTCCGCCATGCTGGTGAAGCGGATGCGCCAGCTCGGCATTCGCGCGCAGTTCCTCGCGGGCGGCGGCGTGATGAACGCGAACTTCATCAAGCTCGCCGGCAGTGCGGCGGAAGGCGCGGCCGTGTGGGAGTACGGACAGCCGCTGTCGCGACTCGCGAAGGGCAAGCTGTTCGAGACGAAATTCAAGCAGAAGTACGGCGTCGACATGCTCGCGTATGCGCCGTTCGCGTACGACGCGACGTGGATCGCGATCAACGCGATGCAGAAGGCGAACTCGACGAAGCCGGCCGATTTCAATGCGGCGCTCAAGCGCACGCAGTACGACGGCATCACCGGCACGATCGCGTTCACCGAGACGGGCGACCTCAAGAATCCGAGCTCGACGCTGTACGAAGTGAAGAACGCCGCGTGGCAGCCCGTCACGACGAAATCGGCGGACTGAACGCGCCGCGCGCCGCTTTCGCGGCGCCGACGGACATGCTGAAATACCGTCGGCGACCGGACGCGGACGCGAGCTCAACCTCTTTCGGGCGCGGCCGGCCGGTCGCGCCTTTTACGTCAAACCGGAGTCAGTCGTGAGTTCTCAAATCGTCATCGTCGGCGGTGGCGTGATCGGCAGCTCGATCGCCTACTTTCTGCGCGCCACCGATCCGACGGTCGCCGTGACCGTCATCGAGCGCGATCCGTCGTACGCGAAGTCGTCGTCGGCACTGTCGGCCGCCTCGATCCGTCAGCAGTTTTCGACGCCGCTGTCGATCGAGATGTCGCTGTTCGGGATCGAGTTTCTGCGCACGCTCGGCGAGCGGCTCGAAGTGGACGGCAACCGGCCGTCGATCGATCTGCACGAAGGCGGCTACCTGTTTCTCGCGACGCCGGCCGGCGACGCGACGCTGCGCGAGAACCATGCGCTGCAGACGCGCCTCGGCGCCGATATCCGGCTGATGGACCGCGACGCGCTGCGCGCGAAGTTCCCCTGGCTGAACGTCGACGATCTCGTGTCGGGCGCGTACGGCGCCAGCGGCGAAGGCTGGTTCGACGGCTACGGGCTCGTCCAGGCGCTGCGCAAGAAGGCGCAGGCGCTCGGCGCGCGCTACGTCGCCTCCGACGTGACGGGCGTCGTGCGCGACGGCCGCAGGATCACGCACGTCGTCACGAACGACGGCGAGCGCTACGCATGCGACACGCTGGTCAATGCGGCCGGCGCGTGGACGCGTGCGCTGTCCGCGATGATGGGGATCGACATCCCCGTGTACGCGCGGCGCCGCAGCATCTTCAACGTATCGTCGCCGGCGAAGCTCGCCGACTGCCCGCTGCTGATCGATCCGACCGGCGTGTATTTCCGGCCGGAAGGGCGGACGTATATCTGCGGCACGTCGCCGAGCGCGGACAACGATCCGGACGATCTGCCGCTCGACGAGGTCGATCATGCGCTGTTCGACGACGTGATCTGGCCGACGCTGGCGCATCGCGTGCCCGGGTTCGAGGCGCTGCGCGTCGAGAACTGCTGGTCCGGCTACTACGAATACAACGTCTTCGATCACAACGCGATCATCGGCTATCACCCCGATCTGGACAATGTCGTGTTCGCGAACGGCTATAGCGGCCACGGCTTGCAGCAGGGCCCGGCGACCGGCCGCGGCGTCAGCGAACTGATTCTCGGCGGCCGCTATGCGACGCTCGACCTGTCGCCGCTCGGCTGGTCGCGCGTGCTCGAAAACCGGCCGATCGTCGAAAAGAACGTCGTGTAGTGCGGCGGGAACGCCCGGTGTGGCGGGCGGGATTCTCCTTGTTTCTACCCATTGGCCCGACTGTGTCGGGCTTTTTTTCTGTGGGTTCGCGGGCAGCGGGAGGGGCGGTTGGCGCGGCGCGGTCGCTGTGCAAACCTGCGACGTCTGTTTCGCTATTCGACGGCCGCTGGCGCGCAGCCGAGCTCGCACGCCAGCTCGTCGAGCTCAAGACAATGCGTGCGATCGTGATCGAGCGGTTCGCGTACGAGCTCTTCGAGCGTCATGCGACGCACGCCGTCGCGCAGCCCGCAGCGCGCGAGTTGTTCGGGCGCGAGTTGGCTCAGTGCGCCGCAAAGCCGCTTGCGCGAGCGCGCGAATGCCGCCTGCGCGTCGCGCAGATCCTGTTCGAGATAGTTGAGCCGTTCCGCGAGCGCCGTGCCGTCTACCGACTCGAGAACCGGTAACGCGGTCGTTCGGACCGCGTCGATTCTTCGCGCGAACACGACGTCCAGATCGCGAAGATGGCACACGTGCTCGACAAGAGAGAAGCCGGTGCCGTCCGGCCGCGTCGTCCATTGCGCGGCCGGGAACCGCGCGACGTATTCGGCGAGCGTGTCCGGCATGCGCGCGAGTGCGTCGACCACCTTGTCGAACGACAACGCGATCGGGCGCGGGCTGAACACCGCGCCGTACGTGAATAACGGCCCGCCGATCCGACCGCGCGCCTGGACGAGGTCGTGACCGTGACGCCGCATCACGTCGGCGACCATCGCGCCGCAGAATTGCCGCGCCGTCGTATCCGCTTCGATTTCGGGAAATTTCTGCGCGACCTCGTCGGCGATCGCCGCGATGGCCGCGACGCCGGCGCGGGACAGCGCTGCGAACTCGATATAACGCGTCGGCGAATCGATCAGTGCCTCCAGTTGCCTGCCGATGGGGGTAGCCCGAAAGCGGTCGAAGCGTGAGTGCATGGCGGTAAGGTATCGGTCAGTAACGTTTCAAAACGATGCGTTACAGTTCGAAAGCCGTCAACCGCGGGCGCGGTTCGCATCGGGCCGTTGCGGCGTTCGCGATAGCCGGTTGTCGTCGGACAGGCGCCGCCTGCGCGAAAGGTCGATTCACGTGCCGCAATACAGGCGCCCCCGCTCCGCCCCCATTCCCCCGAACCCCGCAACGACCCATTGCGCCCGGCGCCGTTTCCGCCGGCTTTCAACTCTTATATAAGACATAAGACATTTGACGCTCCCCGCCATTGCGATTAGAATCGGCGTCGATGCAGTGCCCGGAACAGCCTCGGAGCGCCTGAAAAGCCTTCCCCTGAAACGCAACATCAGCAGGTCCCCCCATGCTTGAAAACTTTCGTGCTCACGTGGCCGCCCGCGCCGCGCTCGGTATTCCCCCCCTGCCGCTGACGGCCCAGCAAACCGCCGAACTGGTGGAACTGCTGACGAACCCGCCGGCCGGCGAAGAGCAGACGCTGCTCGATCTGATCACCCATCGCGTGCCGGCAGGCGTCGACGAAGCGGCGCGCGTGAAGGCCGGCTTCCTCGCGGCCGTCGCGAAGGGCGAGACCGCTTGCCCGCTGATCTCGCGTGCGCGTGCGACCGAACTGCTCGGCACGATGCTCGGCGGCTACAACATTCAGCCGCTGATCGAGCTGCTGTCCGACGCCGAAGTCGGCGCGGTCGCCGCCGATGCCCTGAAGAAAACGCTGCTGATGTTCGACCAGTTCCACGACGTGAAGGAACTCGCCGACAAGGGCAACGCGAACGCGAAGGCCGTGATGCAGAGCTGGGCCGACGCCGAATGGTTCACGAGCCGTCCGGAAGTGCCGGAAAGCCTCACGGTCACCGTGTTCAAGGTGCCGGGCGAAACCAACACCGACGATCTGTCGCCGGCGCCGGATGCGACCACGCGCCCGGACATCCCGCTGCACGCGCTCGCGATGCTGAAGAACGCGCGCCCCGGCATCACGCCGGAAGAAGACGGCAAGCGCGGCCCGGTCAAGTTCATCGAATCGCTGAAGGAAAAGGGCCATCTCGTCGCGTACGTCGGCGACGTGGTCGGCACGGGCTCGTCGCGCAAGTCGGCCACCAATTCGGTGCTGTGGTTCACCGGCCAGGACATTCCGTACGTGCCGAACAAGCGCTTCGGCGGCGTGTGTCTCGGCGGCAAGATCGCGCCGATCTTCTACAACACGATGGAAGACGCCGGCGCGCTGCCGATCGAGCTCGACGTGTCGAAGATGGAAATGGGCGACGTCATCGAGCTGCGTCCGTACGAAGGCAAGGCGCTGAAGAACGGCGAAGTGATCGCCGAATTCCAGGTCAAGTCCGACGTGCTGTTCGATGAAGTGCGCGCAGGCGGCCGCATTCCGCTGATCATCGGCCGCGGGCTCACGGCGAAGGCGCGCGAAGCGCTCGGTCTGCCGCCGTCGACGCTGTTCCGTCTGCCGCATCAGCCGGCCGACAGCGGCAAGGGCTTCACGCTCGCGCAGAAGATGGTCGGCCGCGCATGCGGTCTGCCGGAAGGCAAGGGCGTGCGTCCGGGCACGTACTGCGAACCGAAGATGACCTCGGTCGGCTCGCAGGACACGACGGGCCCGATGACGCGCGACGAGCTGAAGGATCTCGCGTGCCTCGGCTTCTCGGCCGATCTCGTGATGCAGTCGTTCTGCCACACGGCCGCGTATCCGAAGCCGGTCGACGTGAAGACGCACCAGACGCTGCCGAACTTCATCAGCACGCGCGGCGGCATTTCGCTGCGTCCGGGCGACGGCGTGATCCACTCGTGGCTGAACCGCATGCTGCTGCCCGACACCGTCGGCACCGGCGGCGACTCGCACACGCGCTTCCCGATCGGCATCAGCTTCCCGGCAGGTTCGGGCCTCGTCGCGTTCGCGGCGGCCACCGGCACGATGCCGCTCGACATGCCGGAATCGGTGCTGGTCCGCTTCAAGGGCAAGATGCAGCCGGGCGTGACGCTGCGCGATCTGGTCAACGCGATTCCGCTGTACGCGATCAAGCAGGGCATGCTGACGGTCGCGAAGCAGGGCAAGAAGAACATCTTCTCGGGCCGCATTCTCGAGATCGAAGGCCTGCCGGATCTGAAGGTCGAACAGGCGTTCGAGCTGTCGGATGCGTCGGCCGAGCGTTCGGCGGCCGGCTGCACGGTGCGTCTGAACAAGGAACCGATCATCGAGTACCTGAACAGCAACATCACGCTGCTGAAGTGGATGATCGCGCAGGGCTATCAGGACGCGCGCAGCCTGCAGCGCCGGATCGCGGCGATGGAGCAATGGCTCGCCGATCCGAAGCTGCTCGAGCCGGACGCGGACGCAGAATACGCTGCCGTGATCGAGATCGACCTCGCGGACATCCACGAGCCGATCGTCGCCTGCCCGAACGATCCGGACGACGTGAAGACGCTGTCCGACGTCGCCGGCGCGAAGATCGACGAAGTGTTCATCGGTTCGTGCATGACCAACATCGGCCACTTCCGTGCGGCATCGAAGCTGCTCGAAGGCAAGCGCGACATTCCGGTCAAGCTGTGGGTCGCCCCGCCGACCAAGATGGACCAGAAGCAGCTGACCGAGGAAGGTCACTACGGCGTGTTCGGCACGGCCGGCGCGCGTACCGAAATGCCGGGCTGCTCGCTCTGCATGGGTAACCAGGCGCAGGTGCGCGAAGGCGCGACGGTCATGTCGACGTCGACCCGCAACTTCCCGAACCGTCTCGGCAAGAACACGAACGTGTATCTCGGCTCGGCGGAACTGGCGGCGATCTGCTCGCGACTCGGCCGGATCCCGACGAAGGAGGAGTACATGGCCGACATCGGCGTGATCAACGCGAACGGCGACAAGATCTACAAGTACATGAACTTCGACCAGATCGAAGACTTCAAGGAAGTCGCCGACACCGTGCAGGTCTAAGCACGCAGTCCGGCTGCGGCGACGCAGGTTCGCCGCAGCGTCCGCGACAGGGCGCCGCCAGGGAAACCGGGCGGCGCCTTCTTTTTTTTGGACACGTCGACGTTTTGCCGCCGACGTCGCGTGTCGCCGTGCGCCGCGCGGAAGGCGCGGCAGCGCAGGTCCACCGACGCGGATCGCGAAGTGCTTCGACGATCGGCGGCAGCGCCCGCGGCCGCACCGCGTTTCCGAACGCCGCGCCACCGCGACGTGATGACCAAAGCGCAAGACCTAGTGCATAGATATCGTTTGCGGCGGCCTTAATGACTGTCGACAATCGTGGCTCGAATTCGCCGTCCGCGGCGCGCGATGCGCCGCGCCGGCCGGCGCGCGGCGGCCATCCCGGCCGTTCGCCGCCATTGAGCCCACGACGACATGTACGCGTTCACTCCCTCGTTTCAGCATCCCGCCGGCTCGCCGATTCGCGAGCTGTTCAAGTATCTCGCCGAGCCGGGGATGATCTCCTTCGCGGGCGGCTATCCGGCCAGCGACCTGTTCGATACGGACGGCCTCGCCGCGGCCGCCGCACGCGCGTATGAAGAGCCGGTGCGCTGTCTGCAGTACGGGCCGACCGACGGGCTCGCCGAACTCAAGCAGCAGCTGATCGCGCTGATGGCGCGGCGCGGCGTTGCGTGCACGCCGGCCGAATTGCTCGTCACGACCGGCTCGCAGCAGGGGCTCGACCTGCTGCTGCGCGTGCTGGTGTCGCCGGGCGACGTCGTGCTGACCGAACAGCCCGCCTATCCGGCGACGCTGCAGGCCATGCGTCTGCAGCAGGCGCACATCGTCACGATTCCGGTCGACGGTGAAGGCGTCGACGTCGATCGGCTCGCCGCGCGGCTCGCCGACGGCACGATCGCGCAGCCGAAGCTGCTCTACACGGTGCCGACCTTCGCGAATCCGACGGGCGCGACGCTCACGCGCGAGCGTCGCCTGAAGCTGCTGCGCCTTGCCGTGCAGCACCGGTTCCTGATCGTCGAGGACGATCCGTACGGCGACCTGCGTTTTGCCGGCGAAGCGGTGCCGTCGATGCTCGCGCTCGCCGCCGAAGTCGACGGCGCACGCGACTGGATCGTGCATTTCGCGAGCCTGTCGAAGATCGTCGCGCCGGGGCTGCGTGTCGGCTGGACGATTGCGCCGCCCGAAATCGCGCGGCGCTGCGTGATCGCCAAGCAGACGGTCGACCTCTGCAGCACGCCGTGGACGCAGGCGAGCGCCGCCGAGTATCTCGCGGACGGCGCGCTCGAACGTCATCTGCCGCGCATCGCCGCCGCATATCGGCGCAAGTGCGACGCGATGTGCGATGCGCTGCGCGACGGTTTCGGCGACGCGATCGAATTCCACCGGCCCGAAGGCGGGATGTTCGTCTGGGCGCGGCTCGGTGCGGTGTCGTCGGCGGCGCTGCTGCAGCAGGCGATCGCGAACAAGGTCGTGTTCGTGCCGGGCAACGCGTTCTTCGCGGACAACCCGGACGACGCATCGCTGCGCCTGTCGTTCGCCGCGCCGGACGTCGAGGCGATCCGGGAAGGCGTCGCGCGTCTCGCGCGCGCCTATCGCGCGGCGCTGGCCGCTTGAGGAGAACAGCATGAACGTCATCGTCGACGACACCGCCACCGCCAACGCGCGCCATTCGGCCCGCCTGCGCCCTGTCGAGCATCGGTCGTCGCAGATCAGCGCGGGCCCGCAGTACGTCGCCGACGTGCTCGGCCGTTTCGGCGCCGAATCAGCCGACGCGGCCGACGCGGGCGATGCTGCGCCGGCCGTGCTCGGCTACAACTGACGCGACGGCGCGACCGCGCGTTCACTCGCGCGGGTCCGACGCGGCCGCGCCGATCATCCAGTCGCGCATCACTGCGATCGCGTCGTCGTCGCGCCGCTCGGCCGGGTACACGAGATAGAACCCGACCGACAGTGGAAACGCGAAATCGAACGGCTTGCACAGTCGTCCGGCGGCGACGTCGCGTTCGACGAGCGGATCGGTCGCGAGCGCGATACCTTGCCCCGCGACGGCCGCATCGATCGCGAGCGACGTCTGGTTGAAGCGCAGCCCTTTGTGCGGATCGACGTCGACGGGATCGGGCAGCGCCGCGATGAACGCGGGCCACAAGTCGTGCGCATCGTGCAGCAGCACGTGGCCGGCCAGCGCGCGCGGCGACGCAGGCGCCGCGAGCAGCGCGGGGCTGCATACGGCGCATACGTCGAGCGGAAACAGCGCGTGCGCGGCGAGGTGCTTGCCGAACGGCGGCTTTCCATAGCGGATCGCGAGATCGACGCCGTCGTGACGGAACGTCGCGAGCTGCTGATCGGCGATCACGCGCACGTCGATATCCGGATGCGCGTCGGTGAACTGCGCGAGCCGCGGGATCAGCCACTTCGACGCGAACGACGGCGTCGTGCTGATCGTCAGCGTCGCGCGGCGCTTCACGAGCCGGTCGGTCGCGTCGGCGATCGCATGCAGCGCGCGCTGCACGTCCGAGAAATACGCGGCGCCGTCGTGCGTGAGCGCGAGCCCGCGCGGCAGGCGCTCGAATAGCTTCAGCCCCAGCACGTCCTCCAGATGGCGCACTTGCTGCGCGACCGCGCCCTGCGTGACGCCGATCTCGTCGGCGGCTGCGCGGAAATTCAGATGGCGCGCCGCGACTTCGAAGGCGCGAAGCGCATTCAGCGGCGGCAGACGGGAAATGCGGGGCGGCATCGAATGACTGTAGAAAATCTATTGGCGGTGCGCAGAAATACTGGTTCGACAGCGATGCGCGATGCGCCTACATTACCACCGAGGCGCGCCGGCTGGCGGCTGCGCGGCGAAAGCATCGTGACGAGGAGCACATCGTGACTGTAGAAAAAGTGGCGCTGATCACGGCGGCGGGCAAGGGCATGGGCGCGGCGATCGCGCGCGAACTGGCGGCGGGCGGGTATCGCGTCGCGCTGATGTCGCCGTCCGGCAGCGCGGTCGCGCTCGGCGACGAACTCGGCGGCTTCGGAATCCGCGGGTCGGTCACCGAGGAAGCCGATATCGAACGGCTCGTGCGGGACACGCTCGCGCGCTATGGCCGGATCGACGCGGTCGTGAACAACACGGGCCATCCGCCGAAGGGCGATCTGCTGTCGATTACCGACGACAACTGGCATGCGGGGCTCGACTTGATCCTGCTGAACGTCGTGCGCGTCATGCGCCGCGTGACGCCGGTGTTCCAGAAGCAGGGCGGCGGAGCGGTCGTCAATATCTCGAGCTTCGCGGCCGATGCGCCGGAGCAGCCGATGCCGGTGTCGTCGGCATTGCGCGCGGCGCTGAGCGCGTGGACGCGTCTCTATGCGGAGCGCTACGCGGGCGACAACATCCGCATGAATGCCGTGCTGCCCGGCTTCATCGACAGCTGGCCGGAAACGCCGGAGATCGTCGCGCGGATTCCCGCCGGCCGCTTCGGCAAGACGGCCGAGATCGCGAAGACGGTCGCGTTCCTGCTGTCCGACGGCGCCGGCTACATCACCGGCCAGAACATTCGCGTCGACGGCGCGATCGTGAAGGCGCTCTGAGCGCAGCGGCCGCGCCGGCTCGTGCGCGAGCCGGCACCGTGCCGATTCTCCGGAAAGCGTCGTTTCGCCGCGATTTTTGAATCGCTGTGTGTCGTGCGCAAAGCCGGATACGGTGAGATACAAACCGTCCGGATCGTTCGGATATAAAACCGGTGAAGCGTCGTGCACGCCTGCCGCGGTCGCTCGGCGACGTGGCGGCGAACGACGCAGTCGACGCGTTCGCACGACGCCGCCGACCCTTTCCCGACCGATCGACCTTGGAGAACGAGTGATGTCCGACACCGTGAACACCCGCCGCCGCCTGATTCTCGGCACGGCGCTCGCGAGCCTGAGCCTGGCCGACCTTGGATTCGGCGGCTTCGCGCATGCGCAGAGCGCGCCCGACGCAGCGGCGCAGCCGCGTGCAGCGGGCGGCGCCGCGTTCGGCCCGATCCGTCAGGTCGACGCCGGTTTGCTGAACGTCGGCTATGTAGACGTCGGCCCCGCAAACGGCCCTGTCGTGTTCCTGCTGCACGGCTGGCCGTACGACATCCACAGCTACGCGGAAGTCGCGCCGCTGCTCGCGGCCGCCGGGTATCGCGTGATCGTGCCGTACCTGCGCGGTTACGGGTCGACGACGTTCCGCTCGGCGGACACGATGCGCAACGGTCAGCAGGCGGTGACGGCCGTCGACATCGTCGCGCTGATGGATGCGCTGAAGATCGACCGTGCGGTGTTCGGCGGCTACGACTGGGGCGCGCGCACGGCGGACATCATCGCTGCGCTGTGGCCGCAGCGCGTGAAGGCGCTCGTCTCGGTGAGCGGCTACCTGATCGGCAGCCAGGACGCGAACCGCAAACCGTTGCCGCCGCAGGCCGAACTGCAGTGGTGGTATCAGTTCTACTTCGCGACCGAGCGCGGCGCGCAGGGCTACGCGGCGAACTGCGATGCGTTCAACAAGCTGATCTGGCAGCTCGCATCGCCGAAGTGGGCCTTCTCGGACGACACGTTCGCGCGCAGCGCCGCGTCGTTCCGGAATCCCGATCATGTGGCCGTCGTGATTCACAACTATCGCTGGCGGCTCGGCCTCGCGAACGGCGAGGCGCAATACGACGAGATCGAGCGGCGCCTCGCGGCAGGGCCCGCGATTACCGTGCCGACGATCACGATGGAAGGCGACGCGAACGGCGCGCCGCATCCTGCACCGGCCGCCTATGCGAAGAAATTCACCGGCAAGTATCAGCATCGGACGATTACCGGCGGCATCGGCCACAACCTGCCGCAGGAAGCGCCGCAGGCATTCGCCGATGCGATCCTGCACGTGGAGCGTCTGTGATGCGCGCGGCAGCAGGCACGTCGCGGCGCGGCCGCGCGATCGCCGCACGGATGCTGATCGCGGCCGCGTGGGCGGCGAGCGCGTCGGTTGCGTGCGCGGAGCAGACCGTCCCGTCGAAACCGGCCGCGTCGCCGATCTACGGCGTGACGATTCCGCCCGGCTATCGCAAATGGGAAATGGTCGCGCCGGCCGAGGAAGCAGCGCCGCTCGACGAGTTGCGCGTCGTGCTCGGCAATCCGGTCGCGATCCGTGCGCTCGAGCGGGCGACGCTGCCGTTTCCGGACGGCACGATCCTCGTGAAACTCGCCTACAAGCGCAAGCAGTCCGACGAGTTCGCGCCCGCGACGGTGCCCGGTCAGGCGACGACCGTGCAGGTGATGGTGAAGGATTCGCGCCGCTACGCATCGACGGGCGGCTGGGGCTTCGGACGCTTCATCGACGGCGTGCCGGCCGACATTGGCCAGCACCAGACGTGCTTTGCGTGCCATCAGGCGCGCGTGAAGCAGCACGACTACGTGTTCACGCGGCTTGCGCCTTGACGCGATTCGATGCGAGCAGTCTCGCGTAACGGCCCTGCTGCGCGCGGCACGTTGTTTTCATTGCGTTGCGACGGCGCGCCGCGAGCGAACGGCTCGCGAGCTGCCGCCGCATCGCGCAGCGCGCAGCGTCGCGGAACGCGCGCGCTGCACCGCGCCGTGCGTCACCGCCCGGCCAGCATCTTTCCGCCGAGCCCCATCAGCAGCACGCCGGCCGTCGTATCGAGCACGGCCTTGCGCCGGATCAGCAGCCGGCGCACCGTCGGATGCGACGCGAGCAGCGCCATTGCGCCGTACCATGCGCCCGAGATCGCAATCGAGATGCCGACGACGGCCGGCGCGAACCACGCCGGCGCGTGCGCGGGCACCATCAGCGCAAACACGCTCCCGTAGAACGCGACGGCCTTCGGATTGGTCATGCTGACCACGTAGCCGTTGCGCGCGGCGCGCCAGCCCGAGCGGCCGGGCTCGGACGACAGGGCGAGCGGCCGCCGCGCGGTCGCGATCATCTTCGCGCCGAGCCACAGCAGATAAGTTGCGCCCGCGATCCGCAGCGCGGTATGCACCCACGCGACATGCGTGACGAGCAGGCTCAGCCCGGCGATCGCGATGGCCGCCCACGTGCCGGACGCGGCCGCGAGGCCGACGCTCGTCATCACGCCCGCGCGTCGCGATGCGACGGCCGTCGACGTGACGATCACGAAGTTCGGTCCGGGGCTGACGACGCTCAGCAGCAGCACGCCGGCGAGCGGCAGCAACAGGTGGAGATGGGCAGGCATCGGAACTCCTCGGCGGACGCGGGCAAGGCTTCCATCTTAACCGTTCGGTGGCGCGTCAGATCAGCAGCGACACGGTCTTGAACAGCGCGAGGTCTTCCTTGCGCGCCGACCGCGCATGCCGCCGGATCACGTGCAGCAGGCACTCGATGAAGCAGCGCGCGGCCTCGCTGAGCGTACTGCTGCGGCGCGTGACGACACCGAGCTCGCGCGGCTCGAAGGTCTCCTTCAGCGACAGCGCGCACATCCGTTCGCCGAATGACGGCACCGCGGCGAGGATCGTCGGGCACCACGTGCACATGTCGGCCTGCTCGAGCATCGTCTGCAGCATCGACACCGACTGCGCGCGCACGATGCGCCGCTCGTCGATGCGCGCGCCGTGCCGCGTGAACAGATAGTCGACGAGCGCCGTCTGACCGTCGGCCGTCGAATTGAGCACCCAGTCGTCGTCGAGCAGATCGTGGATCGAGCGTGCGCGCTCGCGCGGATGCCCCGCGCGCACCATCACCGCCGTCTCGTAGCGCAGCATCGGCTCGAATGCGAATTCCTGCGCGCCGCTGCCGGGGTGGACGTGGCCCAGTGCGAAATCCATGCTGCCGTCCCGCAGCAGCGGTTGCGCGACGGCCATCAGCGCTTCGTAGAGTTCGAGACGCACGTCCGGCATCCGTTCGCGAAAGCGCAGCACAGTCTCCGCGAGAAACGTCAGCGTGAGCCACGGCGTCACGCCGATGCTCAGCCGCCCGTCGACGCGGCCGCGCATCCGCGCGAGATCGTCGTGCGCCTGCTCGAGCTGTTTCAGTACGAGTTTCGCGTGCGTGAGCAGCGCCTTGCCGTATTCGGTGAAGCCGATCCCTTCCGGCGCGCGCACGAGCAGCGGCAGCCGCTCGGCGGCCTCCAGCTCGCGCAGCGCGCGCGTGACGGCGGCCTGCGACAAGCCGAGCGTGCGCGCCGCGCCGCGGATGCTGCCGGCCTCGGCGCTCGCGACGAGCGCCTGCAACTGATGCAGTTTCATGGTTCGACACCCGATACCCGACAACGAAAGGTTGTCATCATAACGAAACCGCGGCTGTTCGCCGGGATTTTCGCTGCATACGATCGCGCCACGATCCGTCATCCCGGCGATCGGCAACGACACGGCATCGAGGAGTATCCAGGGTGAATCCAGCACGCATTCCACCGGAAATGGCGGCGATCGAGGCGGAGATGATCGCGCTGCGCCGCCGGCTGCACGCACATCCGGAGCTCGGCTTCGAAGAGCATGCGACGAGCGACCTCGTCGCGACGTGCCTGACAACGTGGGGTTATCGCGTGACGCGCGGGCTCGGCGGCACGGGCGTCGTCGGCACGCTCGCGCGCGGCGACGGGAAGCGGCTCGGCCTGCGCGCGGACATGGACGCGCTGCCGATCGTCGAGACGACCGGGCTGCCGCATGCGAGCCGGCACGACGGCGTGATGCACGCGTGCGGTCACGACGGCCATACGGCGATGCTGCTGGCCGCCGCGCGCTGTCTTGCGCAGCGCGCGCGTTTCACCGGCACGCTGAACCTGATCTTTCAACCGGCCGAGGAAGGGCTCGGCGGCGCGAAGCGAATGATCGACGACGGGCTGTTCGAGCAGTTTCCGTGCGATGCGATCTTCGCGATGCATAACGTGCCGGGCCTGCCGACCGGCGTGCTCGGCTTCTGCGACGGCGCCGCGATGGCGTCCGCCGACGAAGTGCGCGTACGCGTGACCGGCCGCGGCGGCCACGGCGCGGCGCCGCATACGACGGTCGATCCGGTCGTCGTCTGCGCGTCGATCGTGATGGCGCTGCAGACGGTCGTATCGCGCAACGTGAATCCGCAGGAGCTGGCGATCGTCACGGCCGGCTCGATCCATGCAGGCACCGCATCGAACGTGATTCCGTCGCACGCGGAGCTGGCGTTGAGCGTGCGTGCGCTGTCGCCGGACGTGCGCGCGCTGCTGGAGCGGCGTATCCACGAGATCGTGCACGGGCAGGCCGCGAGCTACGGCGCGACGGCCGAGATCGATTACCGGCACGGCTATCCGGTGCTCGTCAATCACGCGGAGGAGACGGCGTTCGCGCGCGAAGTCGCGCGCGAATGGGGCGGCGACGGCGCCTTGATTCCGCATCTGCGACCGATCGCGGCGAGCGAGGACTTCGCGTTCATGCTGAATGCGTGCCGCGGCAGCTACCTGTCGATCGGCAACGGCGAGGGCGCGGCCGGCTGCGCGCTGCACAACTCCGGTTACGACTTCAACGACGCAAGCCTCGCGATCGGCGCGAGCTACTGGATCGCCCTCGCCGAGCGCTATCTGGCGTGATGTCGCGCACGCGCGGCAGCCGGGCCACCGATGCGGCCGCACGATTTCGGTTCATACAAGGAGACTGGCAATGAAGAAGTGGACGATGGCGCTCGTGGCGGCGCTGGCGGCGGGCGCCGCGCATGCAGGCGACTGGACGGGCAAGGAAATTCGGCTCGCGGTCGATCCGACCTATCCGCCGCTCGAGTACAAGCTGCCGGACGGCACGTTGACCGGCTTCGGCGTCGACATCACGAATGCGCTGTGCGCCGAGCTGCATGCACGATGCGTCTGGGTCGAGTCGAGCTTCGACGGGATGATTCCGGGGCTGCTCGCACGCAAGTTCGACGTGATCGCCTCGTCGATGACGATCACGCCGAAGCGGATGCAGCAGATCGCGTTCACGAACCGCATCTCGAACGCGCCTGCGCGGCTGATTGCGCGCAAGGGCTCGCCGCTGCTGCCGACGGCCGCAGCGCTGAAGGGCAAGCGCGTCGGCGTCGAACAGGGCTCGGCGCAGGCCGACTACGCGATCGCGAACTGGCAGCCCGCCGGCGCGCAAATCGTGTCGTACCAGAACCAGGATCAGGTGTACGCCGACCTCGTGACCGGGCGGCTCGACGCCGCGTTCCAGGCGTCGATCGCGGCCAGCGACGGCTTCCTGAAAAAGCCGCAGGGCAAGGACTTCGCGTTCGTCGGCGCACCGATCGACGACGCGAAGTACTTCGGCCAGGGCGACGGCCTCGGGCTGCGCAAGCAGGACGCCGAACTGCGCGAAGCGTTCAACCGCGCGCTCGCGACGATTCTCGCGAACGGCACGTATCAGCGGATCAACCGCAAGTACTTCGACTTCGACATCTACGGCGCGAAGTAAACGAACGGGCGCCGCGCGGCCACGACGCGCGGCGCACCGCAACGCCGCAGACGACGCGACGCCTCGCATCGCGCGCTCGCATCGCGTGCGGCATAACCACACCCATAAGGAAAAAAGATGAACTGGAGATCGGCTTTCGTCGCGATTCCGGCGCTGTGCGCCGCACCCGCCTTCACGTTCGCGCAGAGCAGCGTGACGCTGTACGGCCTCGTCGATGCGGGGATCGACTATACGAACAACGTCGGCGGTCATGCCGCATGGCAGATGGCGAGCGGCTTCGCGCAGGGCAGCCGGTGGGGGCTGAAGGGTAGCGAAGAGCTCGGCGGGGGCTACCGCGCGCTGTTCCAGATCGAGAACGGCTTCAACGTGAACAGCGGCACGCTCGCGCAGGGCGGCCGGATGTTCGGCCGGCAGGCATACGTCGGGCTCGCCAGCACGCGCTTCGGCACCGTGACGCTCGGCCGCCAGTACGATTCGCTCGTCGACTATCTCGCGCCGACGACCGCGAACGGGAGCTGGGGCGTGTATCCGTTCTCGCATCCGCTCGACAACGACAACACCGGCAACACGTTCCGCGTGAACAACACCGTGAAATACGCGAGCCCCGAGTTCGCGGGCTTCTCGTTCGGCGGCACGTACAGCTTCAGCAACGAGACGGGCTTTGCGCGGAACCGGCAGTGGAGCGTTGGCGCGCAGTACGAGCAGGGCGGGCTGCTGATCGGCGCGGCGTTCCTGAACGCGAACGACCCCGGCGCGACGTCGGGCGGTGCGATTGCGGGTTCCGGTTCGGTCGGCGCCGATGCGAACTTCGCGTCCACGCGGCTGCGGATCTTCGGCGCGGGCATCAACTACACGGCCGGGCCGGCGACGGTCGGGTTCGCCTACACGAACAGCAACGTCACGCGGCCGGGCGCGAACGTCGGCTACCTGTTCGGCGACGAGACGATCCAGCCGGTGACGGGGCCGCTCGCGGGCGGAACCGTCACGTCGATCAAGTATCAGAACTTCGAAGTCAACGGCAAATACCAGTTCACGCCCGCGTTCTTCGTCGGCGCGCAGTACGTGTACACGACGGTGCGCTACGACGCGACGACGGGCAGTGCAAAGCCGAAGATCCATTCGGTCGGCTTGATGGCGGACTACAACCTGTCGAAACGCACGGACGTCTACGTGATGGGCGCGTACCAGCGCGTGGCCGGCGACGCGACCGGCTCGTCGCTCGATCAGGCCTATATCCCGGGCGCGGCCGATTTGTCGTCGACGTCGAAGCAGGTCATGGTGCACGCGGGGATTCGACACAAGTTCTGACGAGCACACGCGGCAGTCGAGCACGGGGCGGGCGGCGCGAGTCGTCCGCCCCGTTCCGTTTGTTGCTTTATTGCGCGACGCGGATCACGACCTTGCCGAAGTGCTGCCCCGACTGCAGGTGCGCATAGGCGGCCGGCGCCTCGTCGAAGCCGAACACGCGATCGACGATCGGGCGGAGCTGCTTTCTGTCGAACAACTGCACGACTTCGTCGAGCATCGAGCGGCTGCCCACCATGATGCCGTGCAGCCGGCGGATGCCGCCGATCAGCGACAGCAGTCCGAGGTCGGGGCCGCCGAAGCCGCTGACGCCGCCGATCACCGACACGACGCCGCCCAGCCTGGTCGCCGCGACCGAGCGCGGCAAGGTGTCCTTGCCGCCGACTTCGACGACCAGATCGGCGCCCGCGCCGTCCGTGAGCCGCAGCACTTCGTGCTGCCAGTCGGGCGTCGCGCGATAGTTGATCGTCTCGTCGGCGCCGAGCGCGCGGGCGCGCTCGAGCTTCGCGTCGCTCGAGGACGTGATGATCGTGCGCAGCCCCGCCGCGTGCGCGAGCTGCAGCGCGACGATCGATACGCCGCCGGTGCCGAGCAGCACGACGGTCGAACCGGGCGTCAGGCCGCCGTCGGCGAACAGCGCATTCCATGCGGTGATGCCCGCGCATGAAAGCGTCGATGCCTCGTCGTAATCGAGATGCGCAGGGATCGCGACCAGTGCGGCTTCGTCCGTGACGAGGCGCTCGGCGAGCACGCCGTCGAACTGCGCGCCGGGCGAACCGGCGACTTTCGACGGCGTGGGGGGGCCGTCGATCCAGCGCGGGAAATACGTGTTGATCACGCGATCGCCGGGCTTGAAGCGCGTGACGTCGCGGCCGATCTCGACCACTTCGCCGGCGCCGTCCGCGACCGGAATCAACGGTGCGTCGCCGATGCCGACGTAGTCGCCGCGCGCGAACATCAGATCGCGATAGTTCAGCGATACCGAATGGATCTTCACGACGACGTCGGTCGGTCCGACCGGCCGGTGCGTCGCATCGATGCGGCGAAGTCCGGCGAGGCCGTCGCCCGGTGTTTGTTGCCATGCTTGCATGTCGACTCCTTGTTCGTGAGTGTGCGGACTATCATAGTGTTGCTTGACGGGACGCATTGACGAGAATCGGGACACTGACTGTCGCCAATGCGGAAACAAATGCGCATGCAACGGAGTGACATCGCATGGACGAGCGGTTAAGGGGTGTCGCCGAATTCGTCGAGGTCGTGGAATCGGGTAGCTTCGCCGCGGCGGCGTTGCGCATCGGCGTCACGCGCTCGGCGGTGGCGAAGGTCGTCGCGCGGCTCGAACGCCGGCTCGGCGTGCGGCTGTTGCAGCGCACGACGCGGCAGCTCAACCTGACCGACGAAGGACATCTGTACTACGAGCAATGCCGGCGGCTGCTGGCCGAACTCGGCGATACCGAAGCCGCGCTCGACGCGGGCCGCCGCGAGCCGGCCGGGCGGCTGCGCATCAGCGTGCCGGTGCTGTTCGGCAGGCAATGCGTGGCGCCCGTCATGCGGCGGCTCGTCGAGCGTCATCCGCGGCTCGAGGTCGACATGTCGTTCAGCGATCGCGTCGCCGACCTGATCGACGACGGTTTCGACATCGCGGTGCGCATCGGTGTGCTCGCGGACACGACGGCGCTGGTCGGCCGGCGGCTCGGCGTGCAGCGGATGGGCATCTGCGCGTCGCCCGCGTATCTCGACCGGCACGGCTGGCCGTCGGGGCCGGACGCACTCGCGTCGCACGTCGGCATCGCCTATGCGCGCGGCGGCCAGCCCGTGCCGTGGCGGATCATCGGCGCGGACGGCGAGGTGCGCGAGCATCGCGTGGCCGGCCGCCTGCGCTTCGACGACCTGCAGGCGATCGCGGAGGCCGCGGCGGCCGGCGCGGGCCTCGCATGGCTGCCGTGCTGGCTGATGGCGCCGTACCTGCGCGACGGCCGTCTCGCGCTCGTGATGGACAGCAACAGCGTGTCGGGCGCCGACGTGTCGGCGGTGCGGCCGAAGGCGCGGCACGTACCGTCGAAGGTGCGTGTAGCGATCGATGCGCTCGTCGACGAGATTCCGCGCATGCTGGCGTCGGACGGCGTTGCGCCGCCGGCGCCGACACCGCCGCGTTCGCGTGCGCGACGTGCGCGTTCCGCCGCCTGACGTGCGGTTGCGCCGGCGCGTATGATGGCCGCATCGTGAGCGTTTCGGACAACCCATGAGCGTGATCGGCGTGTCGGATCGCGGTGGCAAGCCCGGCTGGCTGCGGGCGGCGCCCGCGCTGTTCCTGCTGCTGTGGTCGAGCGGCTTCGTGTTCCTGAAGCTCGGCTTGCGCGATGCCGATCCGCTGACGTTTCTCGCGCTGCGCTATGCGTGCGTGGTCGCGCTGCTCGCCGGGCCGTTTCTGTGGCTGCGGCCCGCGATGCCGCGTACGCGCCGCGCATGGCTGAATCTGATCGTCGTCGGCCTGTTGCTGCAGGCCGGCTATTTTTCGTTTACGTATCTGAGCCTGAAGCTCGGCATGTCGGCCGGTGCGGTCGCGCTCGTCACGTCGCAGCAGCCGATCCTCGTCGGCCTGCTCGCGCCGGCGCTCGCCGGCGAGCGCGTCGGCGCGCTGCGCTGGGTCGGACTCGCGCTCGGCGCGGCCGGCGCGGTGCTCGTGATCCTCGCGCGCGGTTCGGTCGCGATCGCATCGCCGTGGGCGCTCGCGTTCGCGCTGCTGGCGCTCGCGTGCATCACGGGCGGCACGTTGTGGGAAAAGCGCTTCGGCACCGACGTCCATCCGGTCGGCGCAAATCTCGTGCAATATGCGGTCGGCCTCGCGGTGAGCGCGCCGCTCGCGTTCGCGCTCGAACCGATGCATGTGCACTGGAGCGCCGGGCTCGCCGGCTCGCTCGCGTATCTCGTGATCTGCAATTCGCTGATCGCGATCTCGCTGCTGCTCGCGATGGTTCGGCATGGCGAAGCGTCGCGCGTGTCGGCGCTGTTCTTCCTGATTCCGCCGGCCACCTCGTTGATCGCGCTCGCGGTGCTCGGCGAGACGATCGGTGCGCTTGCCTGCCCCGGCATGGCGCTGGCGGCCGCCGGCCTGTATCTCGTGATGCGTTACTGAGCGCTATGCATGCGGTGTGCGTGCACATAGGCCGGCCTGCACGGCGGCGGGTCGATATCTCACATATCGAGACGGCTTCCCGATAATTGACGCTGTTTTCGCGCGACTGCTACGGTGTATCGGACAGACAGAATCGTCGCGCTCACGCGGCGCAACGATGCCGCGCGCCGTGCAACGCGTGCGCGCGGCAATCGACTCGATGCAGGAGACATGCCGATGACCGCTGCCGCCCCGCCGTTGCACGCCGCGACGATGCGCCGCCTGAACCTGCGGCTGATTCCGTTCCTGATGCTGCTCTATCTCGTCGCGTACATCGACCGCTCGAACATCTCGGTCGCCGCGCTGCAGATGAACGCCGATCTCGGCCTGAGCGCGGAAATGTACGGGCTCGGCGCAGGGCTGTTCTATGTCACGTACATTCTGTTCGAGGTGCCGAGCAACCTGTTCCTCGCGCGGGTCGGCGCCCGCCGCTGGATCGCGCGCATCATGATCACGTGGGGCGTGATCGCGGCGGGGATGAGCGCCGTGCATACGCCCGGACAGCTGTATGCGATGCGTCTGCTGCTCGGTGCGGCCGAGGCCGGCTTTACGCCGGGCATCATCTACTACCTGTCCGCGTGGTATCCGGCGAGCGATCGCGCACGCGCGATGTCGTTCTTCTATATCGGCGCGACGCTCGCGTCGGTGATCGGGCTGCCGCTGTCCGGCGCGCTGCTGAACCTGAACGGCGTGTTCGGCGTCGAAGGCTGGCGCTGGCTGTTCCTGCTCGAAGGCCTGCCCGCACTGCTGCTCGGCATCGTCGTGCTGCGCCGCCTGCCCGATACGCCGGCCGATGCGCGCTGGCTGCCGGCCGGCGAGCGCGCGTGGCTCGAAGCGACGCTGCGCGATACCGCGCCGCGCGAGCATCTATCGCATGGCGCCGCGCTGCGTCGCGCGTTCGGCGATCGCAACGTGTGGGCGCTCGCGACGTTCTGGCTGCTGCAGGCGTTCGGCACGATCGGCCTCACGCTGTTTTTGCCGCTGCTCGTGAAGAGCCTGTCGGGGCAGTCGAGTTTCGCGGTGGGCAGCTTGTCCGCGTTGCCGTTCCTGTTCGCGTGCGTCGCGATGTATGTGAACGGCCGGCATTCGGATCTCGGCGGCGAGCGCGCGCTGCATCTCGGCGTGCCGATGCTGCTCGCGGGCGCGCTGCTCATCGGCGCGATCTATGTGCATGTGCTGCCGGTCGCGTATGCGCTGCTCGTGCTCGCGGTCGGCTTCAACTGGGCCGCGACGCCGGTGTTCTGGGCCGTGACGACCGAGTACGTGTCGGGGCTGACTGCTGCGGCGTCCATTGCGCTGATCAATGCCGTCGCGAATATCGCGGGGCTCGCGTTGCCGCCGGTGATGGGGCGGATCAAGGACGTCACGCATTCGTACGATCTCGCCCTGCTGCTCGTCGCGGTCGCGCTGCTCGTCGGCGGCGTGCTCGGGCTGCGGATCGCGTCGCGTCGGCGGGCGATGCCGATGGCCGCGCGGCGGGCGGGATAGCTCGGCGTGCTTCCGTGCCGCGTGCGGCGGCGCTGCGATGAAGCGCGCGCGACGCGTGTGCGATAAGGCGCATGCGTCGCGCGCGGTGCGTTCGCCGCGAATCGTGGTCGGCGGTGGGCCGACTATCGCATGCGCGTGATCAGACGCGCGATGCCAGCGTGAGCGAGAACGCCGGCATCGGCGCGAACATCGTCGGTCGCGGGATCATGCCGAATGTCGGCAGCGCGGGCGGCGCGATCGGCGAAAACGCAAACGTCGGGAAGCCGATCGGACGAATCGGCGCAATCGTGATCGACGGAATCGTGATCGGCGAAATGAAGATCGGCGCAAAGGCCGCGATCGTCGGCGGGAACGGTTTGGCGGCGATCGGTGCGGTCGGCCGGGCGGGCCGAGGCGGTTTGTTTTCCGCGACGACGGGTGCGGTCGGTGCGACGGGCTTTTCCGTAGCCGGCTTAGGAACGTCGGGCTGAGTCGGCTTGCTTTCTGCGATAACCGGTACTGTCGGTGGGACAGGCTTCTCGGTGATCGGCGTCGGAACGTTCGGCCGAGTCGGTTTGTTCTCAGCGACGACCGGCGCGGTCGGTGCGACGGGCTTTTCCGTGACAGGCGTCCAGACTTCAGGCACAACCGGCTTGTTTTCCACGATGATCGGTGCGGTCGGTGCGACGGGCTTCTCCGTGATCGGCGTCGAAAGTTCAGGCAGAGCCGGCTTGTTTTCCACGACGACCGGCGCGGTCGGCGCGACAGGCTTCTCCACAACCGCCGTCGCCCCTTCCGACGCACCCTCGCCGTTCCCCGCAACACCCGCCGGCGCCGTCGACGCCGGCTTATCCTCCACCGGCGTCACCGTAGGCCGCGGCGCGAACTGAACGAGTTCTCCCGCATTGTTCACGTGTCCCATTTGACTGATCCGTCCGTAGCTGCTGATGCGCGCGCCGCGCTCGTTCGTGAGCGCACCCATCAGCGACATCGTGGCGTCTGCATGCAGCGTGCCTGCATTGCGCACGCTGCCCATCGACGACAGCGTGCCGCCGCTTTCGATCCGGCCGCCCGCGCGGTTGTGCAACGTGCCCATGGCGCTCAGCGCGCGGCCCGCCCGTACGCTGCCCGCGTTGTCGAGGTTGCCGTTGATCGACAGACGGTCGGCCGTCAGGCTGCCGCCGTCCTGCACCTTCACGATCCCGCCCGACGAAATCGCGATGCCGCCGGTGACCGCATCGACCTTGCCCGCAAGATTCACGCCGACACCGGCCGACGACCCGTGCATCGTGATCGCCGACGCGTGCATGCTGCCGAGCTTCGACACGTCGATCGCGACGTCGGGCATCGCGCCGTCGCCTTGACTCGACAACTGATGACTGCCCGGCCGTTCGACGTTCGCGGTACCGCGCTGCGCGACGGCCGTCACGCGGCGCGCGTGCAGCGCGGCATTGACCTGCAGCGTGCGCGACACGAGATCGAGCTGGTCGACGTCGCGCGCATCGAGCCCCGCGCCGTCGATCGCGATGCGGCCGTGCTCGGTGCGGAACTGTCGGATCGCACCCTGCTCGTCGAATTCGACGGCACCGGCGACGAGCGACACGTGATTCGCGTTGATGAAGCTGCCGCCGTTCACGCCGATGCCGTTCGGATTCGCGACGATCACGCGCGCGGCCTGCCCGGCGACTTCCGTCGCGCCGGCCAGCATCGACGCGTTGCCGCCCGTCACCTGGTTGAGGATCACCGACGCGGGCTTGCCGCCGAGCAGCGCGTTGCCGTCGATGCGGCCCGCGAGCTGCGTGTCGACCGCGTGCGCGCTGTTGTTCAGCACGAGGCCCGCGGCATTCACGTTGTACTCGGTGAAGCGGTTGTGCGAGAGGCCCGCGCCGTCGGGCGCCGCGATATTGACGATCGGCGTGCCGTTCGCGCCATTCGCGAGCGTCGGGCGATGGGCGGCCGACGGATCGACGACGAGCGGCGCGTTCTGCGCATGCGCGGCGTACAGCGGCATTGCGCACGCGAGTGCGGCGACGAGCGCGCGACGCACGCTCGGCTGCGCGGAAGGGAGATGTGGTTGACGAGTGTGTTGCATGGTCTTCCCGATAGTGAAGGTTCGAAACGGATGGCGCGGCGCAGGCCGGGCCGGAACGGACCGCGATGCGGCGCGGCCGTGACGGGCGAACGATTTACATGGCGTGATCCTCCATGACGAACGGCGCGTGCGGACGCGCACGCGCATCAGAAACGGGCGGTCAGCGATACGTCGAGCGCGACCGCCGCCGTGTTCAGCAGCGCGGGCTTGTGCAGCGGCGCGCCGAGCGCGACGTCGTAGCCGACGAGCCGATAGCCGCCGCGTACGCCGACCGACGTGCCGACGAGCGTGCGTCCGCCGCGGCCTGCGCCTTCGGCCGCTCCGGCGCCCGACACGCGGCCGGCGTCGAGCGCCGCATAGATTTCGTTCGCGCCGAACGCGCCGGTGGCGAGTTCGTTGCGCCAGATCCAGCCGTTCGCGCCCGCGAGCGTCTGATTGCCGTCGAAGCCGCGCACCGTGTAGCGGCCGCCGATCTGGAGAAACTCGGTGGACGGTGCGGCGCCCGGTGCGTGCTGCACGCGCAACGTGCCGCGATAGCCGAAGCGACGCGCGCCGATACGAAAGCGCGCGTCAGCCGCGAGCGTCGCGGTGAAGAGGCGATAGCGGCCGTCCCACGCGGGCCGATCGTTGACGCGCCCCGGATGCGCGCTGAGCGCGGGGATGCTGCCGCGCATGCCGAAGCCGGCGTCGAGCGCGCTGTCGGCGAGCTTCTCGCGATGCGCGATGCCGAGGTCGTAGCCGACGATGTCGCGCCGATACACGTCGAGTTCGGTCGAACCGAGCCGGCTCCGGTCGTCGCGGCGCGACAGCGTGAAGCGCAGCGTCGTCTTGCCGTGGCTCGTCCGGTACGGCACGACGCGCAGCGCGGCCTCGTAGCGCCGCGTGCGCTGTGCGAGCGACAGCGCGGCTTCGCCGCCGGCAGTGGCGGGCAGTGTCTGCCGCGACGTCCATTCGCTGATGCCGACCGACACCGACGCATAGCCGATCGGCACGTTCCACGCGGCGCTTCTGGCTTGCGAGCCGAGCGTCTTGTTGCCGCGCGCGGCATCGGTGTTGTACGTGACGACGAGCTGATCGTAGAGATGGAGCGGCGAATCGACCGCGACGATCGCGCCGAGCTGGTTGCGTCCCGTTGCATCGAGACCGGCGTTGTCGGCGGTCGCGAGTACGCGCACGCGGCGCGCCTCCGCCGGATGACGGACGACGATGTCGGTGTCGCCGAGCGCCGCGCCCGGTATGAGATCGAACGCGGTCGCGGCCTGGCCCGGCAGACGCCGCACGTTTTCGAGCGCCTGGTCGAGATCGCGCACGTTCAGCAACCCGTGCGCATGCCGCGGGAACAGCGGCGCGGGCCAGCCGATGCGGCCGCCCGCGTCGCGAATCGTGCCGACGCGGCCGGGGACGATCTCGACGACGAGCCGGCCGCCGGACAGATCCTGTTCAGGAATGACGGCGACGGAGGTGATATAGCCGCGTGCGATCAGCCGGCGCGTGGCCCAGTCGCGCAGCGCGCGCAAGCCTTGCGGCCCGACGCACGCGCGCCCGACGGCCGCTTCGCGCGGCAGCCATGGAAACGCTTCGGCGTGCCGCCATTCGATCGTATGGATCGCAAAACAATCGGCTTCGGCCGGCAGCGACAAGCGGTCGGTCGCGCGCGGCGGCCGTGCGGACAGCGCGTCGGTCGGCGGCGCGAGCTGCTCGCGCAGATGATCGATCTGTTCGGCCTGGCGATGGGCGGTGTCGGTAGGCGGCGCATAGGAACGCGTGTCCTGCGCGATGGAGATAACGCAGCGCAACAGCAGGGCGACAGTGCATAGCGTTCGCACTGCATAAATCGGGTTGCGCATGTCCGGATCGATTGAGGCGGTGAAATCGACCGGATTCTATATGCGTAAAGGGAGTTTGAACGGCATCTGCTTTTGTTGATTAAATCGAGATAATTTCGTATGTCGATGAATCGGATGGAATTTGTGCGTGATATAGAGATTGGCGGCGGTCCAGAGTGTTGTATTTATGCGAGTATTTTGGCGAGCGTGTCGATACGCGAAACGCGCCGAGTTTTTATGACAAATTCGAAACAACATCGCGAATATGGCAAATACACCTTCGTTCAATGACGAATTATTGAGGCGATCAAATAAGACAAATACGAATTAACACCGCCCACCGAAAATCCGCCCGCCGCGTCAGCGATCCGTTATCCCGATATTCCGCCTGCCTGTTAGCTTGTGACGATTTCGACTTTGGACCCCGCGTGCCGGACGCTACCATCGCCGCTCCGTCCCTCAGGTGATAAAGCATGAGCATGTCCGCGTCACGTTCGGTCCCGTTCCGTCTTCGCGTCGTATGCGCGATCGCTGCCGGTGCGCTGTCGCTCGCGTCGTGCGGCGGCGTCGACGGCAACCCGCCTCCGCAGGCCGACGCGACGCCATCGGCGAAGCGCCCGAACATCCTCTACATCATGGCCGACGATCTCGGCTATTCCGACATCCACGCGTTCGGCGGCGAGATCAACACGCCGAACCTCGACGCGCTCGTCGCGTCGGGCCGCATCCTGTCGAACCACCATACCGGCACCGTGTGTGCGATCACGCGCGCGATGCTGATTTCGGGCACCGATCATCATCTGGTCGGCGAAGGGACGATGGGCGTGCCGACCGACGAGCGGCGCGGGCTGCCGGGCTACGAGGGCTATCTGAACGATCGCGCGCTGTCGTTCGCGCAGCTGCTGAAGGATGCCGGCTATCACACGTATATCGCGGGCAAGTGGCACATCGGCTCGGGCATCGTCGGCAGCGCGACGGGCAGCGGGCAGACGCCCGATCAATGGGGCTTCGAGCGCAGCTACGTGCTGCTTGGCGGTGCGGCGACGAATCACTTCGCGCACGAGCCGGCCGGCTCGTCGAACTACACGGAGGACGGCCGCTACGTGCAGCCGGGCCAGCCCGGGCAGCCGGGCGGCGCGGGCGGCAATCCGGCGGTGTTCTATTCGACGAATTTTTATACGCAGAAGCTGATCCAGTACATCGATTCGAATCACAGCGACGGCAAGCCGTTCTTCGCATATGCGGCGTACACGTCGCCGCACTGGCCGCTGCAGGTGCCCGATCCGTGGCTGCACAAGTACGCGGGCGTCTACGACGCCGGCTACGACGCGATCCGCAACGCGCGGATCGCGCGGCAGAAGGCGCTCGGCCTGATTCCGGCCGACTTCAAGCCGTTCGACGGATTGCCCGAGACGACGGTCGCGTCGCCCGCGACGGCGAACGACGGCACCGTCAACGCGAAATACGTCAGCGCCGTGCATGCGGCGGCCGACGGCTACCGCGACTACGGCGCGGGCAAGGTCGACAAGCTGTGGTCGAGCCTGAGCCCGGCCGAACGCAAGGCGCAGGCGCGCTACATGGAGATCTACGCGGGGATGGTCGAGAACCTCGACTACAACATCGGCCTGCTGATCCAGCACCTGAAGGACATCGGCGAATACGAGAACACGTTCATCATGTTCCAGTCCGACAACGGCGCCGAAGGCTGGCCGATCGATTCGGGCGCGGACCCGACCGCGACCGATACCGCGAACGCGCAGGAACCGACGTATTCGGCGCTCGGTACCGACAACGGCAAGCAGAACGCGCAGCGGCTGCAGTACGGGCTGCGCTGGGCCGAGGTGAGCGCGACGCCGTTCCGGCTCACGAAGGGCTATTCGGCCGAAGGCGGCGTTTCGACGCCGACGATCGTTCATCTGCCGGGCCAGACGCAGCAGCTGCCGACGCTGCGCGCGTTCACGCACGTGACCGACAACACGGCGACGTTCCTCGCCGTGGCGGGCGTGGCGCCGCCGTCGCAGCCGGCGCCGCCGCTGATCAACACGCTGACGGGCGTCGATCAGAACAAGGGCAAGGTCGTATACGGCAACCGCTACGTCTATCCGGTCACCGGTCAGTCGCTGCTGCCGGTCCTGACCGGCGCGGCGAACGGCGAAGTGCACACCGCGCCGTTCGGCGACGAAGCCTACGGCCGCGCGTATCTGCGCAGCGCCGACGGCCGCTGGAAGGCGCTGTGGACGGAGCCGCCGCTCGGGCCGCTCGACGGTCACTGGCAGCTGTACGACCTCACGACGGACCGCGGCGAGACGACCGACGTGTCCGCGCAGAATCCGTCGGTAGTCAGCACGCTGATCGACCAGTGGAAGGCGTACATGAGCAACGTCGGCGGCGTCGAGCCGCTGCGTCCGCGCGGCTACTACTGAGGATTCGGCGATGCGGTTCTGGACGATCGGCGCGGCGCTCGCCGCCGCACTGTTCGGCGCGGCGTTCGCGGCCGGCTATACGCACGGGCCGGCGGCGCCGGACAGCGCGTTCGACGACGCGAATCGCGACCGACCGCTCGCGGCGCTCGGCTCCGAGCAGCAGTGCGCGCGCTATTCGGGGCTGCCGGCGAACTGGCGCGACGATCCGAAGGCGGGAATGGTGCACCTGCGCGGCGGCACGTTCGTGTTCGGCAGCACGCGCGGCTATCAGGACGAACGTCCGGCCGGCGACGGCCGCACGCGCGTCGGCGGTTTCTGGATCGACCAGACCGACGTGACGGTCGCGCAGTTCGCCGCGTTCGTGCAGGCGACCGGCTACGTGACCGAGGCCGAGCAGCAGGGCGGCGCGGCGGTCTTTCACGTGCCGACGCGCGACGAACTGAACGCGCGCGACCTCGCCTGGTGGTCGTGGGTGAAGGGCGCGTCGTGGCGCCATCCGCGCGGCCCCGGCAGCGACGTCGAAGGACGCGGCAACCTGCCCGTCACGCTCGTCACGCAGCGCGATGCGCTCGCGTATGCGCGCTGGCTCGGCCGCGACCTGCCGACCGAAGCCGAATGGGAATACGCGGGCAAGGCCGGCCGCGACGATGCGTCGCTCGACGCGGCGCCGCGCGATGCGCGCGGCAAGCCGGCCGCCAATTACTGGCAGGGCCCGTTCCCCGTGCTCGACACCGCCGAGGACGGGCACGCGGGGCTCGCGCCGGTCGGCTGCTACGCGGCGAACGGCTTCCGGCTCTACGACATGATCGGCAACGCCTGGCAGTGGACGAAGGACGCGTACACCGGCCCGCACCAGTCGCATACGAACGGCGACACGGCGGCCGTCGCACCGGCCGCGCGCCGTCACGACACGCCGATGGTGATCAAGGGCGGCTCGTTCCTGTGCTCGCGCGACTACTGCGTGCGCTATCGCGCGTCGTCGCGAGAACGGCAGGAAGCCGATCTCGCCGCATCGCACATCGGATTCCGCACGATCCTGAGAGATCCGGCATGATCCGCTTCGCGCGTTTCGTGACGGCCGTCGCGCTCGCGGCGGCCGGCTTCGCCGGCATGCACGGCGCGTGCGCGGCCGAGTGGCCGGCGCTGCGCGTCGGCGTCACGCGCGGCGTGCATGCGCAGATCATGGACGAAGTCCGGCGCGTAGCCGCGTCGCGCGGATTGAACGTCGACGTCGTCGTGTTCGACGACGCATCGCGCATCGATGCGGCGCTGGCCGGCGGACGAATCGATGCGGCCAGTTTCGAGGATGCGCAGCAACTCGCGGCAACGCGCGCCGCGCACCGCTATGCGCTGACCCCTGTCGCGCCGACCGTGACGCTGCCGATGGCGCTCTATTCGCGCAAGCTGACGAATCTCAACGCGCTGCAGCCCGGCGCGACGATCGCGATTCCGGCCGACGCGCGCGGGATGGCGCGTGCGCTCGTGCTGCTGCAGAACGACACGCTGATCACGCTGCGCGAACGGGCCGGGCTTCATGCGACGCTGCGCGACGTGACCGGCAACCGGCTCGGGCTGAAGATCGTCGCGTTGCGCGGCGATCGGCTCTATGCGGCGCTCGATACGGTCGCGTTCGCGGCGATCGACAACGACGATGCGGCGCGCGCGGGCCTGCAGCCGGCACGCGACAGCATCGGCATCGAGGACGCGCGTTCGCCGTATGCGGGCGTGCTGACCGTGCGCGATGCCGATCGCACGAAGCCGTGGGTCGCGCAGCTTGTCGCCGCGTACCACTCCGACGACGTGGCGCGCTTCATTCTGACGCGCTACCAGGACTCGGTGCGACGGCCGTGGTAGACACCTACGCGCTGGCCTGCAACGCATGCGGGCGCTGCTGCAACAGCGCGCCGACGCTAGCGCTGCGCGAACTGTTCCGGCATCGCGAGCGATTCGTCGGTGCGCTGACGATCCATCGCGTGCCGAAGCGGCAGATCGGCGAGCGCTGGCGCGCGGGCGAACGCGAGCACGCGCTCGATGCGGACGACGTCGCGGCATGCGATGCGCTCGCCGACCGGCTGTTTCACCGGTTCGGCGGCGCGAGCGGCGACTGGGCCGCGCTGACGCTGCAGGGCTACGACTATCCGTCGCTCGGCCGCTGTCCGGCGCTCGCGGACGACGGACGGTGCAGCGTGCACGCGGACAAACCGTCGATCTGCGGCGCGGTGCCGCTCGATCCGCTGCTGCCCGACCGCCTGCAGGCGCGCGTGCTGGCCGCGCGGCGCGACGACGCGGTGTGGTTCGGCAGCCGCTGCATCGTCGACGAGACGCAAGCGCGACACGCTGCCGCGCACGCGGTGCCGTCGATCGCGCTCGTGCGCGCGACGGAGGTCATGGACCGCGCCGCGCTCGATGCGTGCCGCGATGCGCTCGCGTTCGAGCGCGCGGTGTGGCGCGATGCGGCGTTCGCGTCGCTGATCGACGGCGGGCAGCCGATGCGCGAAGCATGGTCGCGGCTCGCGCCGGGTGCGTATCTGACGCTGCCGATCGCGCCCGTGCTGCTGATCGTCGCGTCGCTTTCCTCCCATTGCCGCGCACTCTGCCTGAACTTCATCGACGCGCAGCTTGCATTGATCGACGCACGCATCGAAGCGGCGCTCGCGCGCCGGCGTCTCGACGATCGGCCGGCGACGCGCGAGCTGCGCGGTTTCGCGCAAGCACTCGAGCGCGCGCGGCAGGTGCTGCTCGCAACGCCGGCACGGTCGACTCATCCGCACCGTGACGCAGCGGCCATCGAGGCGTGGCTCGACGGCCGGCAGGCAACCGATCCGCAACCTGCCTGACTCGTCGCGCGGCATCGCGTCGCGCGATTCCGCCGCTGACCGCACGAGCCGGCGCGACCGCGCACCGCCTCAAAGCGCCTCGACCAGCCGCCGGTGACTCTTCTCGCAATACTCGTGACACGCGGCACGCGCCGCGATCGACGCACCGTGCACGAAGCGCGGCGCATCGACGCGCCGCGACATCGACACGACGATCGACGGCGGCGACGGCTGCAGCGGTAGCTCGACCACTTCGCCGCTTTCGATCAGCGCATCGACGAACAGGCTCGGAATCGCGGCGACGCCGAAGCCGTCGCGCACGAGCTGCACGATCACCGAGATCGACGGCGAGCCGGTGATCCGCGTCTCCGACAGCGGCACGCCGTGCGCATGCGCGAGCGTGCGCACGATGTCCTCGAGCGCGCGGTGCGGCGCGGTCCCGCGCCCGTACGTGAGGATCGGCTGCCGCAGCACCTGGCGCGCGAGGCCCGTGCGCGTGGCCGGCAGCAGCCCCGCGCGCGCGATCCAGCGCACCGGATAGTTCGCGAGCGCATCGCAGACCACCGCCGGCTCGTCGCTGCCCTCGACGCGAATGATCAGATCGAGTTCGCCCGCCATCAGCCGGCGCTGCAGCACGACGCTGACGTCGACGGTCAGATCGACTTCGAGTTGCGGATAGTCGGCCGCGAGTCGGCGCAGGTAGTGCGGCAGCCAGCTGTGCACGACGGTCTCTATCACGCCGAGCCGCAGCTTGCCGCGCAGCGCGCTTTCGCCGGACGCGGCCGCCTGCAGCTCGTGCGTCGCCTCGACGACTGCCTGCGCATAGGCGAGCAGATATTCGCCGTGCGGCGTGAGCCGGAATTCGCGGCTGTCGCGATCGACGAGCACGGTCTGCAGCTCGTCCTCGAGCGCCTTGATCCGTTGCGAGATCGCGGCCGGCGTCGCGTGCAGCGCGGCGGCCGTCGTGCGGAAATTGCGCAGCTTCGCGAGCGTGACGAAGGTTTCGAGAAATCGCGTGTTCATGGGCGGCGGACGGGGCGGGGCGCGCAAAGCTTGCCCGTTACGAAAACTGAACGGGACCGGGGAAAACCCGATAGTTCGTTAAGAAATTCTATACACCGGCCGTAAAAAAACTCGTTGGCGGCCAAAATTTTTCTTTTCTATTCTTCGGCGTATCCCATCCACGCGACACCGTCGCTCGCCTGCTCCCCGATCCGCCGATGAACCCGATCACGCCTTCCGAATTCCGTCAGTCCGTGCGCCGCGGCGCATTCCGCGGCCCGACCGCCGGCCACTGCGGCCCGTTCGCGCAAGCGAACCTCGCGATCCTGCCCGATGCGTATGCGCACGATTTCCTGCGCTTCTGCCAGGCGAACCCGAAGGCATGCCCGCTGCTCGGCGTCGGCGAGCCCGGCGCGTTCCGGCTCGACGTGCTCGGCGACGATCTCGACATCCGCACCGACGTGCCGAGCTACAACGTCTATCGCGACGGACGCCTGACCGAGCGCGTCGACTCGCTCGAAGCGCTGTGGCGCGACGATTTCGTCGTATTCGCGATCGGCTGCTCGTTCTCGTTCGAGGACATGCTCGCACGCGAAGGGATCGCGCTCCGTCATGTCGAGGAAGGCCGCAACGTGCCGATGTATCGCACGTCGATTCCGAACCGCCGAGCGGGCGTGTTCGGCGGCCAGCTCGTCGTATCGATGCGGCCGATGCGCGGCGCCGACGCGATTCGCGCGGTGCAGATCACGAGCCGGTTTCCGGGCGTGCACGGCGCGCCGATCCATCTCGGCGATCCGCGCGAACTCGGCATCGCCGATCTCGGCGCGCCCGATTTCGGCGACGCCGTGACGATCCGCGAAGGCGAACTGCCGGTGTTCTGGGCGTGCGGCGTGACGCCGCAAACCGCGCTGATGGAAGCGAAGCTGCCGCTCGCGATCGCGCATACGCCGGGCCACATGCTGATGACGGACATCACGAACGCGTCGCTGGCCGTGTTCTGACGCAACGCGGCGGCCCGCCGGCCGCCGGCTCGATACCGTCGCGGCGAACGCCGCGACCGACGGACGATCCGCCCCGGCCGGAGGGCGGCGCGCATCCGCGCGGCACGACTTTGACGGCGCTTAACGACAGGAGCCACCACCATGGAAAGCAAGACCCTCGCGGCGGGAACCGCCGAGCCCGAGCGCCCCGCGCGCAGCGGCCTGTTCTCGTGGTATGCCGACGCGCAGCCGCGCGAGCGCCGCGCGTTCTGGAGCTGCAAGGTCGGCTACATGCTCGACGGGATGGACACGCAGATGCTGTCGTTCGTGATTCCGACGCTCGTCGCGACCTGGGGCATCTCGCTCGCCGATGCAGGCTTCATCGGCACGATCACGCTGCTCGCCTCGGCGGCCGGCGGCTGGCTCGCCGGGCTGCTGTCCGACCGGATCGGCCGCGTGCGCACGCTGCAGCTCACGGTGCTCTGGTTCGCGGTGTTCACCGCGCTGTGCGGGCTCGCGCAGAACTATCATCAGCTGGTCGCCGCGCGCGCGCTGATGGGCTTCGGCTTCGGCGGCGAATGGACGGCCGGCGCCGTGCTGATCGGCGAAGTGATCCGCGCGCGCGATCGCGGCAAGGCGGTCGGCCTCGTGCAGTCGGGCTGGGCAATCGGCTGGGGACTCTGCGCGCTGCTGTATGCACTGCTGTTCTCGGTGCTGCCCGCCGAGCTCGCGTGGCGTGCGCTGTTTCTCGTCGGGCTCGCGCCGGCGCTGCTCGTCGTCGTGATTCGCCGCTACGTGAAGGAGCCCGACGTCTACCAGAAGGAGAAGGCCGCGCAGGCACGCGAAGCCGATGCGCCGCGGTTCACCGAGATCTTCGCGCCGAAGCTGATCACGACGACGCTGCGCGCGGCGCTGCTGACGACGGGCGCACAAGGCGGCTACTACGCGATCACGACCTGGCTGCCGACGTTTCTGAAGACCGAGCGCCATCTGACCGTGATGGGCACGGGCGGCTATCTCGCGATGATCATCCTCGGCTCGTGGGTCGGCTATCTGACGAGCGCGTACCTGACCGACCGCCTCGGCCGCAAGCCGAACTTCATCCTGTTCGCGCTCGGCTCGATGGCGATCGCGTTCGCGTACACGTCGCTGCATCTGACCGATACGTCGATGCTGTTCCTCGGTTTCCCGCTCGGCTTCTTCGCATCGGGCATCTTCTCCGGCATGGGCGCATTTCTCACCGAGCTGTTCCCGACGCGCGTGCGCGGCTCGGGGCAGGGCTTCTGCTACAACGTCGGCCGCGCGATCGGCGCCTTGTTTCCGTTCCTGATCGGCGCGCTCGCGAAACACTACGGGCTCGGCGCGAGCATCGGCATCTTCGCGGTCGCCGCGTACGGCGTGATGATCGTCGCCGCGCTGACGCTGCCCGAGACGCGCGGCCGCGAACTCGACGCCGCGTAAGCGGCACACCGCCCGCCCGTTCGTTCTTTCCCGTTTTCACCGCTTCGTCACACGGCGCGCGATGCGCGCCGTGCGGCGGCGCTCGTCCTCCGATTCAACGACGCATCGAGTTCATCGCCATGACTGACCGACAGACTTTCCCCGTTTCCTCCGACGCCGCGCGCTGGCAATTCTGGATCGACCGCGGCGGCACGTTCACCGACATCGTCGCGCGCCGGCCCGACGGCACGCTCGTCACGCACAAGCTGCTGTCGGAGAACCCCGAGCAGTATCGCGACGCGGCCGTGGCCGGCATCCGCCATCTGCTCGGCCTCGCCGACGGCGAACCGATTACGCCCGAACGCGTCGACATGGTGAAGATGGGCACGACCGTCGCGACCAACGCGCTGCTCGAGCGCAAAGGCGAACGCACGGCGCTCGCAACGACGCGCGGCTTTCGCGACGTGCTGCGCATCGCGTACCAGAACCGGCCGCGGCTGTTCGATCTCGACATCGTGCTGCCCGATGCGCTGTACGAGACCGTCGTCGAGATCGACGAACGCGTCGGCGCGCACGGCGAGGTCGTGTCGCCGCTCGATCTCGCCGGCGCCGAGGCGGCGCTGCGCCGCGTGTTCGACGACGGCGTGCGCGCGCTCGCGATCGTGCTGATCCACGGCTATCGCTACACCGCGCACGAACGCGCGCTCGCGCAACTCGCGCGGCGCATCGGCTTCACGCAGGTGTCGGCGTCGCACGAGGTGTCGCCGCTGATGAAGATGGTGTCGCGCGGCGACACGACGGTCGTCGACGCGTATCTGTCGCCGATCCTGCGCCGCTACGTCGAACAGGTCGCGCACGAGATGCCGGGCGTGAACCTGCAGTTCATGCAGAGCAGCGGCGGTCTCACGCGCGCCGATGCATTCCAGGGCAAGGACGCGATCCTGTCGGGCCCGGCGGGCGGCATCGTCGGCATGGTGCGCGCGGCGCGCGCGGCCGGCTTCGAGCGCGTGATCGGCTTCGACATGGGCGGCACGTCGACCGACGTGTCGCACTACAACGGCGAGTTCGAGCGCGTGTTCGAGACGCAGGTGGCCGGCGTGCGGATGCGCGCGCCGATGATGAGCATCGATACGGTCGCGGCGGGCGGCGGCTCGGTGCTGAGCTTCGACGGCGCGCGGCTGCGGGTCGGTCCCGAATCGGCCGGCGCGAATCCGGGGCCGGCCGCATACCGGCGCGGCGGCCCGCTGACCGTGACCGACTGCAACGTGATGCTCGGCAAGATCCAGCCCGACTATTTCCCGCGCGTGTTCGGCCCGCATGCCGACGAGCCGCTCGATCGCGACGGCGTGGTCGCGAAGTTCCGCGCGCTCGCCGACGAGATCCATGCGGCGACCGGCCGGCGCGAGACGCCCGAGGCGCTCGCGGAAGGCTTCCTCGAGATTGCGATCGGCAGCATGGCGAACGCGATCAAGAAGATTTCGGTGCAGCGCGGCCACGACGTGTCGCGCTATGTGCTGACGACGTTCGGCGGCGCGGGCGGCCAGCATGCGTGCGGCGTTGCCGACGCGCTCGGCATGACGCAGGTGTTCGCGCATCCGCTTGCCGGCGTGCTGTCGGCCTACGGAATGGGGCTCGCGGATCAGACCGCGATGCGCGAGCGCGCGATCGAGGCCGTGCTGTCGGACGACTCGCTGCCGGCGCTGAACGCGGCGCTCGACCGGCTGACCGACGAGGCGGTCGGCGCGCTGCTCGAACAGGGCGTGCCGCCCGAGCGCATTGCGACCGAACCACGCGTGCATCTGCGCTACCAGGGCACCGATTCGGCGCTCGACGTACCGGCCGGCAGCGTCGACGCGATGCAGCGCGCGTTCGAAGCCGCCTATCGGCAGCGCTATGCGTTCCTGATGCCGGGCACGCCGCTCGTCGTCGAACTCGCGTCGGTCGAGGCGATCGGCCGCTCCGACGCACCGGTCGAGATCGCACCGCTCGCGCCGCGCGGCGACGGCGACGCGCCGCGCGCCGATACCGTCGCGCGCTTCTATTCCGGCGGCGCATGGCACGACGCCGCGCTGTACGTGCGCGACACGCTGCTCGCCGGCGACGCGATCGACGGCCCCGCGATCATCGCCGAGCGCAACGGCACGACCGTCGTCGAGCCCGGCTGGCGCGCGCAGATGACGGCGCAGGGCAATCTCGTGCTGACGCGCACGACGCCGCTGCCGACGCGTCGATCGCTCGGCACCGACGCGGACCCGGTGCGGCTCGAGATCTTCAACAACCTGTTCATGTCGATAGCGGAACAGATGGGCCTGCGGCTGCAGAACACCGCGTACTCGGTCAACATCAAGGAGCGGCTCGACTTCTCGTGCGCGATCTTCGACCGCGACGGCAATCTGATCGCGAACGCGCCGCACATGCCCGTGCATCTCGGCTCGATGGGCGAAAGCATCCGCACGGTGATCGAGCGCAACCGCGGCCGCATGCGCGACGGCGACGTGTTCATGCTGAACGATCCGTATCACGGCGGCACGCACCTGCCGGACGTGACCGTCATCACGCCGGTATTCGCGGACGGCGCCGACGAACCGCTGTTCTACGTCGGCTCGCGCGGCCACCATGCGGACATCGGCGGCACGACGCCGGGTTCGATGCCGCCCGATTCGACGCATATCGAAGAGGAAGGCGTGCTGATCGACAACTGGCTGCTCGTGTCGGCCGGCACGCTGCGCGATGCCGAAACGCGCGCGCTGCTGGCGTCCGGGCGCTATCCGGCGCGCAACGTCGACCAGAACATGGCCGACTTGCGTGCGCAGATCGCGGCGAACCAGAAGGGCGTCGACGAACTGCGCCGGATGGTCGCGCAGTTCGGCCGCGAGGTCGTGCTCGCGTTCATGCAGCACGTGCAGGACAACGCCGAGGAAGCCGTGCGGCGCGTGATCGGCGCGCTGCAGGACGGCGCATACCGCTATGCGCTCGACAACGGCGCCGAGATTCGCGTCGCGATTCGCGTGAACCGTGCGGCGCGCTGCGCGCAGATCGATTTCACCGGCACGTCGGCGCAGCTCGACAACAACTTCAACGCGCCGAAGGCGGTGTGCATGGCGGCGGTGCTGTACGTGTTCCGCACGCTCGTCGGCGACGACATTCCGCTGAACGCCGGCTGCCTGAAGCCGCTGACCGTGATCGTGCCCGCGCATTCGATGCTGAATCCCGACTATCCGGCCGCGGTCGTGTCGGGCAACGTCGAGACGTCGTCGGCGATCACGAACGCGCTCTATGGCGCGCTCGGCTGCGTCGCGTCGAGCCAGGGGACGATGAACAACTTCACGTTCGGCAACGCGCAATACCAGTACTACGAGACGATCGCGGGCGGCAGCGGCGCGGGCCCCGGCTTCGCGGGCGTCGGCGCCGTGCAGACGCACATGACGAACTCGCGGCTGACCGACCCCGAAGTGCTCGAATGGCGCTATCCGGTGCGCGTCGATTCGCACCGGATCCGCACCGGCTCGGGCGGACGCGGGCGCTGGCACGGCGGCGATGGTGCGGTGCGGCGAATCCGCTTCCTCGAGCCGATGACCGCGTCGATCCTGTCGAACAACCGGATCCACGCGCCGTTCGGCGCGGCCGGCGGCGAGCCGGGTGCGCTCGGCCGCAATACGATCGAGCGCGCGGACGGCACGATCGAGACGCTCGACCACATCGCCCGCGCGCAGATGGCGCCCGGCGACGTGTTCGTCGTCGAGACGCCGGGCGGCGGCGGCTACGGCGCGGCCGGCTGAGGCCGGCGAAGGCGGGCGGCGCGATGAACGCGCGCGTCCGCCCGATAAAAAAGAAAAAATCCAAAGCGTTATTGCGCGCCGATTGAAAAAGCCGCTTAATGAAAAGCGGTTATTCGACGGAATTCGCAATGAAATCGCGCGTTACGCGACAAATCGAGCCGATTCGATGCGTGCGCACCGGTTTCATGAGTATTCCGTCCCCAAAACACCCAAACCTGCCGCAAACGCCCGCCGGACGGGGCGATGCACCGTTTTAGTCCACGCCGATTCTTGCCGTCGCAACCACTTCGCGACGCGTTGCACGATCAAAAAAGTGCATTCCCCAATCGAGTGCCGGTTCCTTGACACCCCATTTGAAATGTGAGTGCCAATCGTCATCGTCATTTGATAAGATGGGTCCGTCATTCGTGCGGCGTGGCCGCCCGCATGATCGCGAATGCCGGGTCGCATCAGCAGGAACAAGTACCGGATGAGGATCGCTGTCACGACATCACGGCCGCCGGGCCCGCACGCGTCGCGCGTGCGCGCCCGGCGGGCGGCGTGCTCGTCTCCGTCTACACTGTGCGTTTTTTTTGGGTCGGGGCGTGTCATGGATGACGAAAACGATAGCGCAGTGCTCGAGGCGCATGTCGGAACGCGCAGCCCGTGCTGGCGGCTCGGCAGCGACAGCAATGCACTCGAACTCGCCGCCGTGCGCGGGATGACCAACGTCAGCATCGCGCTCACCGGCGAGCAGGCCGCGCGCATTCGCGCGCTGACCGGCGTCACGTCGCACCTCGTGCTCGACATCGTGCTGTTCGGCGAGCGCGTGCCGCTTCACCTCGTCGGCAGGAAGGTCGACACCACGGATTGGGCCGGCACCGCGTCGGCGTACACCGATACCGCGTCCGTGGCCGGCGATCTCGCGCACGGGCTCGCGTTCGCCGAGCAGGTCGTGTCCGAAGTGAATTCGCTCGTCGTGATCCTCGATCGCAACGGCATGGTGCAGCGCTTCAACCGGCTCTGCGAGGAAGTGACGGGCAAGCGCGAGGTCGACGTGATCGGCCGCAGCGTGTTCGAGCTGTTCATGAGCCCCGAGCAGGGCGCGCAGTCGCGCAGCAACATCACGGGCTTTTTTGCGAGCAACCGCGCGTTCTCGGTCGAGCGCTACATCAACACCGTGAACGGGCCGCGGCTGTTCCAGTTCCGCAACAAGTTCGTGCAGAGCGGCAGCGGCGCGGACGAGCAGTATCTGATCTGCTCCGGCATCGACATCACCGAGGAGCGCAACGCGCAACAGCGGCTCACCGAGCTCGCGAACACCGACGTGCTGACGGGGCTGCCGAACCGCCATGCGATCAGCGAGCGCATCCGCACGGTGATCGCCCAGCAGACCGGCGACACGCCGGGCCAGGTCGGCATCCTGTTCCTCGATCTCGACAACTTCAAGCGCGTCAACGATCACTACGGCCATATCACCGGCGACCGGCTGCTGCAGGACGTATCGGCGATCATCAACGGCTGTCTGCCGTCCGGCGCGACGCTCGCGCGGCTCGGCGGCGACGAGTTCCTCGTGCTGTTCGAGCAGGGCACGCGCGCGCTGCTCGAGGCGACCGCGCAGATCATTCTCGAACGGCTGCGCACACCGATCCATCTCGGGTTGATGGAGGTCTACACGAGCTGTTCGATCGGCATCGCGATGCATCCGCAGCACGGCGACTCGCTCGAAACGCTGATCCGCAATGCCGATACGGCGATGTATGTCGCGAAGGAAGCGGGCAAGCATACGTATCGCGTGTTCTCGCTCGAGATGAACCAGCGCGTCGCGAAGTACATGTGGCTCGACACGAACCTGCGCAAGGCGCTCGAGGAAGAGCAGTTCGTGCTGCACTACCAGCCGGTCGTCGATATCGCCACCGGCGACGTGCATGCGGTCGAAGCGCTGATCCGCTGGCAGTCGCCCGATCGCGGGCTCGTCGCGCCGGTCGAGTTCATTCGTTTCGCGGAGGAGTCGGGGCTGATCGCGCCGCTCGGGCGCTGGGTGATGCGCACGGCCGCCGCGCAGGCCGCCGCGTGGAAGGCGAAGGGGCTCGGCGTGCGGATCGCGGTGAACGTGTCGGCGCGTCAGCTGCAGGACATGAACATCGTTCATCAGTTCGCATCGATCGTCGATGCGGCGGGCCTGAAGCCGGGTCTGCTCGACATCGAGCTGACCGAGAGCTGCTTCATCGACGACGAGCATGGCGCGCACGGGCTGATGAAGCAGTTTCGCCAGCTCGGCGCGAAGATTCATCTCGACGATTTCGGCACCGGCTATTCGTCGCTGTCGCAACTGTCGCGGCTGCCGCTCGATGCGATCAAGCTCGACCGCAGCTTCATCACCGGCATCGATCGCAATCCGCGTTCGCAGGCGCTCGTGCGCTCGGTCGTGTCGCTCGCGAATGCGCTGAACTTCTCGGTGATCGCGGAAGGCGTCGAGACGCACGCGGAAGCCGAGTTCCTGAAGCAGATCGATGTCGGCCACGCGCAGGGCTACTACTTCGCGCGGCCGATGCCCGCCCACGCGTTCGAGGCGTGGCTCGCGGAGACGAGAAAGCTCAGGCTGATCGCCTGAGCGTTCCGAACCGGCTGTCGCCGAATGGCGACAGCCGTTCCATCACACCGTGCGCAGCTTCGACACGCGGCGGTTCTGCAGCATCACGAGGCGTTCCATGTAGGCGAGATCCTTCGGCTCGATCGTGAACGCCGAATGCACCCAGTCCTCGGTGATGTCCATCAGCTCGGAACGCGTGAGCTGGAACACGCGCTCGCGCGCGCGCAGCATCGCGCGGATCCCGTTCAGCTTCGGCTTCATCACGTCGATGAACGTGCGCGTCGCGAGATACGCGTCGCCGGGCTCGAACGTGTGATCGATCAGCCCGCGATCCTCGTACCACTCGGCCGCGTGCGCTTCGCCGGTCGCGATCAGCGCTTCGGCGAGACTGCGGTCCGCCTTGCGCGCGACGAGCGAATAGCCGCCCATCCCCGGAAACAGGTTGAACGCGATTTCCGGGAAGCCGAGCTTCACGCCCTTCTGCGCGAGCACGTAGTGATGGGCGAGCGCGGCCTCGAAACCGCCGCCGAGCGCGCTGCCTTCGACCATCGCGATCGAGATCGCGCCCGTGCCGAAGCCGGTGTAGATCTCGTACACGCCGTCGATGCACGAGCGCGCGTACGCCATCAGCAGATCGCGCCGGCCGCTGCGGATCGCGTCGACGAAGAAGCTCAGATCGCCGCCGACGTTGAACAGCTCGGGCACGAGCGAGCCGGTGACCCAGAAGTCGAATCGCAGGCCCGAGTCGCGGGCGACGCGTGCGAGATGGATGATGTCGGTGACGAGTTGCTGGTTGAAGCACGGCCGCGGTTCGGATCGGAGCATCATCCACATGATGTTTCTGCCTTCCTCATAAAAAGCGGTGAGCTGCGTGAGTTCGCCGGCTTCATAGAACGGGCGGCAGGCGGGATGTGATTGGAGCTGCATGGCAATCCTCGTTGAATGTGGTTTTTGAAAGACCACGCGTGCGGCGCCGTGCGTGGCGGAGCGGCCGCGCCGGGCGCCGCACGCGAGGCATCGCCATTGTTGCGCGCGCACAAAAGTCGAAATGCGGGGAATAACGCACGAATCGGACGTCGATCGCGATTCGGCGGTCGCGGTTGTAAGGAATGACGGCGGCCGGCGTCGCGGGTGAGTGCCGGACCGCGAAAACGGGCGTCCGCTTACGCGGCGAAAGCGGTGTCGGGCCGGCAGACGGCGATGACGCGGTGCGCTTCGTGCGGTGCGTCGCTGCGGTGCGACATGTGTGTGGGCGAGGTGACCATACGGATACGTCAGCCGGCGTATCCGGTGTTCCTTCTTTTATGAGTAAACGTTTCAACCGGCGCCTGCATGCTTGAATACATCACGTCGTGATATAAAATCGAAGCAGGCTTCGCGTCATCGGGCACAGATGCCGCGGACCGAACCCGACCGCGTGTTGCGCGCGTTCTCGCCGGATGACCGCCCGGTTGACGAGAACCGGGCGGCGATCACGCGCGTGCGACAGGGCGAGTGGAGCCGCGCGCAAACGTATGCGCGCGCGCCGGGCCGGCTTGCGGCGGCGTAAGGGGAAACGACGATGCTGGTGACTTTTCGATCATCCGCGGCGCCCGACATCGTGATGCTGTGCGATCTGGCGCAGTATCTGCTGGGGCTCATCGGCAAGGGGCTCGACGTGCGCGGCGTGATCTCGACGGACGAATTGCCGGGCGCGATTGCGCGGCTCGAGCAGGCGATCGGTGACGATGCGGCGCAGGCGCGCGCACACGCGCATTCGACGCCGGCGCTGCACGCGGAGGCATCGCCGCACGCCGGCGGGCTCGCGCAGCGCGCCTGGCCGCTGCTCGACATGATGCGCGCGGCGCGCGATCAGGGGCGACATGTGATGTGGGGCGTGTAGACGCGCGGCGCGCGTCTTCCGCCGCAGGGCCGGACCTCCGCTGCAAGGCCGACGGTCGCGCGTCGAACGACGCGGCGGCCGTCGGCCGATTTTTTGCATGCGCGTTACGGGTGGCGATGCCGCGATGTGCGTCGCGACGATCGGTGCAGCAGCCTGTCGCGCGTGCGGTCGCGGCTGCGCCGTTCGGCAAAGAACAGCACCGCGAACACGAGGATTGCAAGCAGGATGACGATCCTGACGATACCGTGGTCCATATCGCCTCCGGCAGTGAGTGGGCCGATGCGCGTGGCGGCGAACCTCAGCCTGCCGGCATGAAGGTGCCGACGAGCTTCGTGTCGATGAAGCGCTTGGCCAGCGCAATCGAGATCCTGAGCGCGTCCGTGTCGTCGCGGAACACGTGATGCTTCGGATCGAGCAGGTGCGCTTCGTGGCGCCCTTGCGCATCGCGCCAGCACACGACCGCGAGCGGTCGATACAGCGGGCCGGGTTCGAGGCCTTCTCCGGCCACCGCGTCGACGAGCGCGCACGCGCGGATCTCACATTGACGATAGCGCAGGCAGAGCGGGGATTCCATCGTGTTCTCCTCGGACGGCGCACGTTCCGGCCCCGCGCTCACCCGCACGCGCGGAGAGGCATTTGATCGGACGAATCCGTGGCGTGGCGCGTGTGCCGGCCGCGATCACGTCAGCATCGGCATCGCTTCGATCAGCGCGATGCCGATCAACGCGCCGATCGCTGCGCCGACCAGCTTCGGATGACACCGTTCGAGATGCAGGGCCGTCAGCAATGCGCCGACCAGGATCACGCCCAGCAGCGCAAATGCGACGACGAGGTAACCGATTTCGAAATCGTTGTTGATCACCATGATGCCTCCTTCTCCATGTGCGGCGCGTCGCCTCCGGCGAGGCGGCGCACGCGTACCCGCACGACTGCGCGTTTGGCGGGATGTCTGAATTATATATCACAACGTGATATATATGGCATGCTGCGCGCGGTCCGAAGCGGCAACGGCGCGATCGTGCGCGCGGCCGCGCATCGACGTGCCGCACGCCGTTCGCGCTCGGCTTGACGCTCGCGAACGCGGCGCCCACACTGGGCCGCATCACGGTCACGGATGATGCGCAAAGTGTTCGACGTGCTGCTTTTTTCTTCCCGATTCGCCGGCTGCGCGGCGCTCGCCGCCTGCGCGGTTTCGCTCGGCATCGGCGCCGCGGCGCACGCGCAGCCGGCCGACGCCGCGAGCGGCAACGAAGCGCCGGTGACGCTGGAACGCGACGTGCACGAGTTCGTGCTGCAGCACGACGGCGCGCTCGTCGAGTACGACGATTCGACGTTGCGCGCGAACGATGCGAACGGCATCGACGCGATCGCGCAGCGCTACGTGTGGTTCGACAAGCAGCTGGAGAAGGTCGAGCTGCTCGCGGCGGAGACGATCGATCGCGACGGCGTCGCGCATCCGGTCGGCCCGGACGGCATCCGCGACGTGCAGGAGCCGCGCTCCGCCGGCGCGCCGACGTTTCAGGACGGCGTGCTGCGCACCGTCGTGTTCCCGGCGGTCGCAGCCGGTACGCGCACGCGCATCGTGTTTCGCAAGACGCGCACGAAACCGGTCAACCCGGGCTACTTCGGCTACACCGTCGAGCCGTCGCGCGAGCCGGTCGACGAGCAGCGGCTGATCTTCGACGTGCCGGCCGACATGCCGCTCGTCGCCGATGCGCGCGGCTACGTCGCGCTGCCGCCCGTCACCGAGAACGGCCGCACGCGCTACACGTTTACGTATCGTCACGGGCCATACGCGCGCATCGAAAAGGGTTCGGTCGGCTATCCCGACTACGGCGACCACCTCGTCGTGTCGACGCTGCCCGACTACGCGGCGTTCGCCGCGCGTTACCGGAACGCTGCCGCCGATCCGGGCGCGAACGATCCGGCCGTCGTGCAGTTCGCACGGTCGTTGACGGCCGACGCACCCGACCCGCGCGAGAAGGCGCGCATTCTCTACGACTGGGTGCAGACGAACGTGCGCTACGTCGCGCTGTTTCTCGGCGAAACGGCGGCCGCGCCGCATCGCGTGACCGACATCCTGCGCAACCGCTACGGCGACTGCAAGGACCACGTCGCGCTGTTCGGCGCGCTGCTCCGCGCGGTCGGCATCCGCAGCGAACCGGTGCTGCTGAACCTCGGCGCGGTCTATACGCTGCCGTCCGTGCCCGGCTATGGCGCCGGCGCGATCAATCATGCGATCACGTGGCTGCCCGACTTAGGGTTGTACGCGGACACGACGACCACCGGCATCGCGTTCGGCTATCTGCCGCCGATCGTGATGGATCGCCCCGCGCTGCTCGTCGATTCGGGCGTGCTGTCGCGTACGCCTGCCACGCAGCCGCGGCGGCGCACCGCGCGGCTCGACATCGATGCCGCCGTGCGCGGCGACGCGCGTTTTCATGCGTACGTCGAGGACGACGGCTGGACCGCCGAGCTCGAGCGCTCGGTGTTCCGTCGTGCGACGCCGGATCGCATCGGGCAGCTCGCGAACGAGCGTCTGATGCAGACCGGCCTGCGCGGGCGCGCGCAGTTGACGACGAGCGATCGGCGCACGCACGCGGGGCCGTTCGACGTGACGATGTCCGGCACGCTCGATCATCCGGTCTGGCCGGACGGCACGACCGCGGTGCCTGCGCTGTCGAGCGTCGCGGGCGGCATCGCGACGCAGGTCCAGGCGTGGTTGCAGGAGCCGGTGCGCACGCAGCCGTGGGTCTGCATCGGCGGCACGTTCGACGAGACCGCGCAAATCGCGCTGCCGCCCGACGTCGCGGTGATCGACGTGCCGGCCGACAAGGCGGTGCGCGACCGCTTCGTCGATTTCACGTCGCACTACGTATTCGATCCGGTCGCGCGCGTCGTGCAGATCACGCGACGGCTGAATGCGACCTTCGATAGCCAGGTGTGTTTGCCCGAAACGTTCGCGACGCTGCGCGCATCGCTCGAGCGGATCGAGCGCGACACGCAGGCACAGATCGTCGTGCGCGCACGGCCACGTTGAGCGCCGCGCGCGATCCGCGAACGCGGACGCGGCGGCAACCGCAATCGCGTGCGCCGGCGGGGCGCCGGTACACGCGCAGGAGAGAGACGATGACGGAACGAGACTACGAAATCGCCGATTTGTCGAAGGAACTGCTCGTCAGGATCGTGCAGGGTACTGTGACGAACGGTGCGACGGTCGATCCGCAGCAGTGCGCGACGCTCGCGGTGCAGTGCGCGACCGTGCTGATCGACACGCTGGAGGCGCGCACCGGCGCGGGCGGCTGAACGGCGGCGCGCGTTCACGCAGCCGCGCGAGCCGCGCTGCGTGAAGACGGTCGACGTGCCGCACGACCGCGACTCGATCGCCGACGACGACGTGATCCGGCGGCGACCGCGGCCTGCCGACCCGGTCATGCCGCGGCGTCTGCGTCGGCGCGCACCGCGCCCGGCGGCCGCCCGACGACGCGCTTGAACGCGCGGCTGAACGCGGCGAGCGACCCGTAGCCGAGCCGATACGCGACCGTCTCGATCGCCTCGCGATCGCGCGCGATCCAGCGTGCGGCGAGCCGCATCCGCAGTTCGGTCAGGTAGCGCACGGGCGTCATCCCGGTCGCGGCAAGAAAACGTTCGGCGAACACCGAACGCGACACGCCGGCCTCGGCGGCGAGTTCGGCAACGCTCCAGTTGCGGCCGGGATCGCGATGCAGCGCGACGATCGCGCGGCCGAGCTTCGGCTCGCGCAGCGCCTGCACCCAGCCCGACGCGTCGCCGCATCCGCATTCGACCCAGCCGCGCACGATGAACGCGGCGACGACGTCCGCGAGCCGCGCGAGAATGCCCGCGAAGCCCGCGCGCTCGGCGCAGGATTCGCGCTCCATCGCGTCGAGCATCGGCCGGATCTCCGGATAGCGTGCGAGCAGCGTGCCGACGTGCATGAACTCGGGCATCGTGCCGACGAGCGGCTGCATCCCGCCGAGATCGAGTTCCATGCACGCGCTGAAGATCAGCGCATCGCCGCCAGCGGAATCGGCCGCGGCGCCGTCGGCCGCCGCGCCCGCCGATGCGACCGACGCGACCGAATCGCAAATGCGTGCGACTTCGAAGCCGCCGATCTCGCGGCACGGCACGTCGGGGTCGGACATGAGCGTATGCATGTTGCCGTGCGGCAGCAGGATCGCATCGCCGGCCTCGAGCTGCATCGTCGCGCCGGCCGCGTCGCGCAGCAGCACGGGCCCGCGCCCCACGAAATGAAACTGCGCGCGGCCGGGCACCTGCCCGAAGCTCAGGCCGAACGGCCGCGCGACCTGGATGCGGCGGTACTGGACGCCGCTCAGGCGCATCCCGAGCAGCAGCTCGCTGACGAGATCGTGCGCATCGGGCATGACGGGAGGCAGCGTGTCGGGCATCGCATTCTCGGACGTTTGATCAACAAAGGCGGATTGTATGTCATAGACCGTCCTGCCGTCGCTCCTTACGATACGCCGTCATCGACCTTTTACGATACGGAACGACGGATGAATCCCGGCATTTCCTCCACCGCCTCGCAGGCGGCTCCCCGCGAACCGGCCTGGGGCGCGGTGTTCGCGATGGCGCTCGGCGTGTTCGGCCTCGTCACGGCCGAATTCCTGCCCGCGAGCCTGCTCACGCCGATGGCCGACAGTCTCGGCGTCACCGAAGGCGTCGCCGGTCAGGCGGTCACCGCGACCGCGACGGTCGCGCTCGTGACGAGCCTGCTGATCGCCGCCGCGACGCGCACGATCGACCGCCGACGCGTGCTGCTCGCGTTCTCGCTGCTGCTGATCGCCTCGAATCTCGCGGTCGCGTTCGCGACGAACCTGACGACGGTGCTGATCGGCCGCGTCGTGCTCGGCATCGCGCTCGGCGGCTTCTGGACGATGGCGACCGCGACCGCGATGCGGCTCGTGCCGGCCGCGATGGTGCCGCGCGCGCTGTCGATCATCTTCAGCGGCGTCGCCGTCGCGACGATCGCGGCCGCGCCGCTCGGCAGCTACTTCGGTCACCTGATCGGCTGGCGCAACGTGTTCCTGATCGCGGCCGCGCTCGGCGGCGTCGCGTTCCTGTCGCAGGTCGCGACGCTGCCCTCGATGCCGCCGAGCGGCACGACGCGGCTGCGCACGCTGATCGACGTCCTGCGCCGGCCGGGCGTCGGCCTCGGGATGTTCGCGACGACGCTCGTCTTCACGGGTCACTTCGCCTTCTTCACGTATCTGCGGCCGTTCCTCGAGCAGGTCGCGGGCGTCGGCGTGAACGGGCTGTCGGCGATCCTGCTCGGCTACGGCGTCGCGAACTTCGTCGGCACGTCGCTCGCGGGCCGCGTGCTCGAACACCGGCTGCGGCCGATGCTGATCGCGATGCCCGCGCTGATGGTCGTGCTCGGCGTGCTGCTGGTCGTGCTCGGCCGCGCACCGGCGATCGATGCGATCCTCGTCGCGTTGTGGGGGATGGCGTTCGGCGGCGTGCCGGTCGCATGGTCGACGTGGGTCACGCGCACGGTGCCGGACGAAGCCGAGAGCGCGGGCGGCCTCATCGTCGCGGCCGTGCAGCTCGCGATCGCGACGGGCGCGGCGGCGGGCGGCGTCGTGTTCGATGCGACCGGCGCCGGCGGCGTGTTCGTCGGCGCGGCGGTGGTGCTGGCCGTCGCGGTCGCGACGATCGTCACCGCGGTGCCGAAGCGCGTCGAAGCCGTGTCGTAACGGGTGCGGTGTGCGGTGCCGGTTCGGGCACCGCGCCGATTCGTCGACGAGTATGTCTCGTTGCGCGCGCGCCGGCCGGCGCAACGGTGGCGGTGCGCAGCAACACGCGCGCGCCGCGTGGTTCCGCTTCGATGCGATCGCGCCGACGCGCGGCGCCGGCGTCAACCTTAGCCTCAGCCTCAGCCTCAGCCGCGTGGCGGCACGAGCGCCGCAAGCGCCTTCATCGCCTGAATGTACGGATACGGCCCGTGGCTGATGCGCGACACGCCGCATGCGGCGAGTTCCGCGATCGTCGGCGTTTCGGCCACGCGCATCACGTTCACCGGCAGCGGCGATGCCGCCGTCAGCTTGCGGATCAGCGCGGGCGACTTCAGGCCCGGCACGAACAGCCCGTCCGCACCCGCTTCCGCGTAGGCGCGTGCGCGCGCGAGAACCGCGTCGATCAACGCCTCGTCGTGCGTGTCGGCGGGGACGACGAAACAGACGTCCGTGCGCGCATTGATGAAATATCCGCTGCCGTTCTTGTCGGCGGCGCGGCGCGCTGCGGCGATGCGCGCAACCGCTTCGTCCACGCTGCGCACTTCGCCGGTCGCGGGGACGCTGTCCTCGAGATTGCAGCCGATCGCGCCGGCTTCGATGCTGAGCGCGATCGTATCGGCGACGTCGTCGGGCCGCTCGCCGTAGCCGCTTTCGAGATCGGCGCTGACCGGCAGGTCGGTCGCGGCGACGATGCGGGCAAGCACCTCGATGGCCAGCGCGCGCGGCATGTCTTCGCCGTCCGCGTAACCGTTGGCTTTCGCGATCGACCAGCTTCCGGTCGCGAGGGCGGGCGCGCCGGTGTCGGCGACGGCGCGCGCGCTGCCCGCATCCCAGACGTTGAACAGCACCAGCGGATCGCCGGCGCGATGCAGTGCGCGAAAGCGGGCATGCTTGTCAGCAGTTGTCATATGCGTGTCTCCTGGTTGGCGGATCGAGTGCCGCGATGAAGGATACGCTTTCGCGCCGCGCGCGCACACACAATCGCGCGGTGGCTCAGTCGCGCGGTGGCGGTGCCTCGGACAGCAGGCGCAACTGGCCGCGCAACGCGTCCATATCGCCCGGCGCGAACGGCTTTTCGATCTCCGCATGCGTCTGCTGCCACAGCGGAAATGCCTCGGCGAGCAGGCGCTCGCCGGCCGGCGTGAGTGTCAGCAGGCGACTGCGCTTGTCGTGCGGATCCTGCTCGATCGCGACGAGGCCGCGTCGCTCGAGCGGCTTCAGCGCGGCCGTCAGCGTCGTGCGATCCATCGCGAGCAGCGACGCGACCGCTTTCATCGGCGCCGGCTCCGGCCGGTTCAGCGACATCAGCAGCGAGAACTGCCCGTTCGTCAGATCGAGCGGACGCAGCGCGTCGTCGAACACGCGCGCAAGATGACGCGCCGCGCGCTGCATGTGCAGGCACAGGCAGCAGTCGCGCACCATCAGCGTCGTCTCGAAAGGAAGCTTTTCTTTTCGTGCCATGTTGCAATTGTGTTGATACCAACCTATTGTGTCAAGGGCGATCTGCGGCACGGTGCCGCGCGCGCACTCGGACGGAGGACACATGAGCAGTCGACAGCAGTTGTATCTCGCGGTTTTCCTCGGCAGCAAGGATAGCCCGCGCATGCAGGCGTGGATCGCGCAGCCGGAACAGGCGCGGCGCGCGAAGGAGCAGGAAGGGATCGCCGCGTGGCGTGCGTGGGCCGATCGGCATCGCGACGCGATCGTCGAGATGGGCGGCCCGCTCGGCAAGACGAAGACCGTCAGCGCGCGCGGCATCGACGATACGTCGAACGCGCTCGGCGGCTTCACCATCGTGCGCGCCGCGTCTCACGACGACGCCGCGCGGATGTTCGAAGGCCATCCGCATTTCACGATCTTTCCGGGCGAGACGATCGACGTGATGCCCGTACTGGAGATTCCGCGCGGATGATCGCCGTCGCGGCGGCGGGCGGGCGTCGCGACGGCGCTGCGTCGCCGTCCGCGGTCGGCGGTTGTTTACGCGTTTCCGAACCGAAAGGAGCGTAACGATGAAGCTTTACGGATTTGCCGGCACGCGAACGCAGCGCGCGCTGTGGGGACTCAAGGAACTCGGCGTGGATTTCGAATTCGTGCCCGTCAACCTGCTCGAGGGCGAGCACCGCCGCCCCGATTTTCTGCGCATCAATCCGGCCGGCAAGGTGCCGGTGCTGATCGACGGCGACCTCGTGATTCCGGAGTCGGCGGCGATCGTGCTGTATCTGGCGGACAAGTATCCCGACAAGCACCTGCTGCCCGTCGATCTCGCGCAGCGTGCGCACGCGTATCGCTGGATCATGTTCGCGGTGACCGAGCTCGAGCAGCCGTTGTGGCGCATCGCGCGCCACACGATGCTGTATCCGCCCGACAAGCGGCTGCCGGCCGACATCGCGCTCGCGCGCGACGATTTCGCGTCGATGGCCGTCATTCTCGAGCGGCATCTCGACGGGCGCGCGTTCATCGTCGGCGATACGCTGACGGTGGCCGATTGCGTGACGGCCTATCTGATCGACTGGGCGGGCGAGTACGGGTTGATCGACACGTTCCCGAATCTGCGCGCGTATCTCGAGCGGATGTATGCGCGGCCGACCGCGCCGCAACGGATCGCGCAGGCGATGAAGGCCGCGTGATCGGCTTATCGCGCGAGCGTTCGGACGCCGGGTAGCCGGCCGTGTGTGCGGTCATCGCGGTCATCGCGGTCATCGCGATCGGCGCGATCGGCGCGATCGGCGCATGGCGCGGCGAGGGCGCCCCGTCATCGGCGGCGCGGTCGCGCTCGGTTGTCGGGCGCGACATGCCGATCGCCGATCTGCGTGCCGACGCTCGATGCTGTCTCGAGGTCGCGAGTACGCGGCCGAGGCGGCGCCGCGCCGCGTCGCGCCGCGGGCGCGAGTGCGCATCGCGCGCGCATGCACGGCCTATCCGCGAATCCACCCCGGCGCGCCGTCGCCCGAGCCGTACCGCCTGTTCCCGAGACGACCGCCGCGCCGCGCCCGGCATGGTCTGTCCCTCGACTTCTGTCCCGGTTCGCCCGCCACAGGGCAAAATACGGGTTTTCCGCACCCCGCGAGGGGGCCAGAATCGCGCTCCGGGCGACGGGCGCGCGCGTCGTGACGCGCGCCGCCGGCCGGGGCCAGGCAAGACGCTCGCCGTGCGGCGAGCCCACAGGAGTCCAGACCCCATGCCCGAATCCAACCTGTCCTTCTTCGGCCGGCTGTCGCTCGCCGTCGGGACCTTCTTCTCCGTGCTCGGCAATCGCGAGTTCGCCGCGAACGTGCTGCGCCTGCGCGACGGCGCCGCGGCACCGCTCGCGCCGACGCCCGCC
>NZ_KV786582.1:0-19265 GCF_001806955.1 Burkholderia sp. HMSC10F09 | reverse complement strand
CGGCGGCGCGCGTGGTGCGCGCGCCGCGGCGCCGGCCGCCGCCGTCGGGGCACGCCCTAAGCTTTACGCCGCCGCGACGCCGGTGGAGAATCGTTCCGGTATCGCCGCGGTGTGCTGGCCCGTGATGATCGAGCGCGTGGGAGCGAGCAGGCGGCGCGAGACGCGTCGCAAACGTGTTTAAATTCGCCCTTCATGCATGTGTTCATGCGGTGTCCCGAGCCGCGTTCGCGTATCGGGGCCGTCCATTTCGCGCCATTCGATGACTTCGTCCGAGAAACCTCCCGCCACCGTCGAGCAGTTCCTGCAGCGTCTGACGCAGGAGTACGACGGCCTCAGCAACCGCCTGAAGGTCATTGCGCGGCACGTCGAAACGCACCGGGATCAGCTCGGCCTCGAAGGGATCCAGTCGCTCGCCGAGGCGTGCGGCGTGCAGCCGTCGGCGGTCGTGCGCTTCGCGAAGCACTTCGGGTTCTCGGGCTTCTCCGAGATGCAGCGGCTGTTTCGCGAAGGGCTCGCGCAGCAGATCGCGCCGGGCCGTGCCTACAGCCTGCGGCTGCGCGACGTGATCGAATCGGGCTCGTCGAGCCTGCAGCCCGAGCAGATCGCCGACGAGTTCATCAAGGGCAGCATTGCGGGCATGCAGCAGCTGCGGCAAACGCTCGATCCGACGGCGCTCGCGCAGGCGGTCGATCTGCTGGCCGACACGCAGGCGATCTGGATCGCCGGCTCGCGCCGCGCGTTTCCGATCGCCGTGTATCTCGACTATGCGCTGCAGCATACCGACAAGCGCATCGGGCTGTTCAGCGCGCTCGGCAGCATGCATCTCGGCCAGATCCGCTCGGTGCGCGACGGCGACGTGATGATCGTGATCTCGTTCATGCCCTATGCGGAAGAGACGGTTCAGGTCGCGCAGCAGGCCGTGCAGCGCGGCGCGCGGCTGATCGCGATCACCGACAGCCGGATGAGCCCGATCGCGCGGGAAGCCGAGGTGACGCTGATGGTGCAGGAAAGCGCGACGTTCGGATTCCGCGCGCTGACGGCGTCGATGGGCCTCGCGCAGAGCCTGTTCGTCGCGCTCGCGTATCGGCTCGAGCTGTCGTACCTGCCGAGCGCCGACGGCGCGCACGGCTCGAAGGCCGGCTGACGCCGCGCCGGCCTCGGCGCACCGCCCGCCGCGGGCGGCGCGCCGCCGGGGTCACTTCGCGGTCGGCATCGCGAACTCGGCACCCTTGCCGATGCTAGACGACCAGCGCTGCATCACCGACTTCTGCCGCGTATAGAAGCGCACGCCTTCCTCGCCGTACGCGTGCATGTCGCCGAACAGGCTCTTCTTCCAGCCGCCGAAGCCGTGCCACGCCATCGGTACCGGAATCGGCACATTGATGCCGACCATCCCGACCTGGATGCGCCGCGCGAACTCGCGCGCGATGCCGCCGTCGCTCGTGAAGCACGACACGCCGTTGCCGAACTCATGCGCGTTGATCAGGTCGACCGCTTCGCCGAAGTCCTTCACGCGCACGCAGCCGAGCACCGGCCCGAATATCTCTTCCTTGTAGATTCGCATGTCGGGCGTCACGTGATCGAACAGCGTACCGCCGGTGAAGAAGCCTTGCTCGCGGCCCGGCACGCGCAGCCCGCGGCCGTCGACGACCAGTTGCGCGCCTTCCTGCACGCCGAGCTCGATATAGCTTTCGATGCGCTTGAGCGCCTCGCCGGTGACGATCGGGCCCATCTCGACTTCCGGCGACATCCCGTCGCCGATCACGAGCTTGCGCGCGCGCTCGGCGACGGCCGGCACGATCCGCTCGGCGACATCGCCGACCAGCACCGCGACGCTGATCGCCATGCAGCGCTCGCCGGCCGAGCCGTACGCGGCGCCGATCAGTGCGTCGACGGCCTGCTCGAGGTTCGCGTCCGGCATCACGACGAGGTGGTTCTTCGCACCGCCGAGCGCCTGCACGCGCTTGCCCGACTGCACCGCGCGCTGCTGCACGTACGCGGCGATCGGCGTCGAGCCGACGAAGCTGACGGCCTGCACGTCGGGATGATCGAGCAGCGCGTCGACGGCGCCCTTGTCGCCCTGCACGACGTTGAACACGCCGGGCGGCAGCCCGGCCTGCGTGAGCAGGTCGGCGATGTAGAGCGCGGCCGACGGGTCGCGCTCGCTCGGCTTCAGCACGAACGTGTTGCCCGTCGCGATCGCGACCGGGAACATCCAGCACGGCACCATGCACGGAAAGTTGAACGGCGTGATGCCGGCGACGACGCCGAGCGGCTGACGCATCGTCCAGTTGTCGATGCCGGTGCTGACCTGGTCGGTGTAGTCGCCCTTCAGCAGTTGCGGAATCCCGCACGCGAATTCGACGATGTCGATGCCGCGCGCGACTTCGCCCTGCGCGTCGGAGAACACCTTGCCGTGCTCGGCGGTGATGATCGCCGCGAGCGCGTCGCGATGCTCGTTCATCAACTGCAGGAAACGGTGCAGCACGCGCGCGCGGCGAATCGGCGGCGTCGCGGCCCAGTCCGGAAACGCCGCGGCGGCCGATGCGACGGCCCGCTGCACTTCGCCGTCGTCGGCCAGTGCGACGCGACGCACCGCGCGGCCGAGCGCCGGATTGAAGACGTCCTGGAAGCGGCCGCTGCGGCCGGCCACAGGCGCGCCGTCGAGGTAGTGGCCGACGTCGGCATCGGACGTATACGCGGGAACCGGGTTCATCGTGTCTCCTGAAGATTCGGGGGAAGGGAAGGCCTCAGTCTAGGCAAACGCGGCGTGCCGGAGAAGGCCGCGCAGCTTGATTCACTGTTCAGAATTCTGAATAATCGGCGGATGAATCAGCAAAATGTCCAGGCGCTCTGGCCGCACATCCATTCGCTGACGGTGCTGGCCGCCGCCGGCAGCTTCACGGCCGCCGCGCAGCGGCTCGGGATCAGCAAGGCCGCGATGAGTCAGCGCATCGCCGATCTCGAAAAGGCGGCCGGCGTGCCGCTCGTGCGCCGCACGACGCGCAGCGTGCGGCTCACCGACGCGGGCCGGACGCTCGTCGACAGCACGCGCGACGCGTTCGAGTCGATCGGCCAGCATTTCGCGCGCGTCAAGGAGCTCGCCGGCGAGCCGCGCGGGCTCGTGCGCGTGACGGCGCCGGTCGCGCTCGGCCGCCAGCAGATCGTCCCGCATCTGCCGGATTTCCTGCGCGCGCATCCGGGCGTGCATCTCGAGCTCGACCTGTCGGACCGGCTGCATTCGCTGACGCAGGAAGGCTTCGATCTCGCGATCCGCCATACGACGACCGCGCCGCAAACGCACGTCGCATGGAAGCTCTGCGATACGCGCTCGCTGCTCGTCGCCAGCCGCGACTATCTCGACGCGCGCGGCGCGCCGCGCCATCCGCGCGAACTCGTCGACCACAGCTGCCTTTGCTATCTGCGCGACAACGAGCCTGCCGCATGGAGCTTCGAGCTGCAGGGCAGGCGGCGCGAGCGCGTCAGCGTGCCGGTGCGCGGCAGCTTCGCGGCGAACAACAGCGAGGCGATGCGCGAGGCCGCGCTCGGCGGGCTCGGCATCGCGCTGCTGCCCGATTTCAGCGCGCGGCGCGATCTCGATGCGGGCCGGCTCGTATCGCTGCTCGACGGGTGGCGGCCGTCCGGCGCGTTCGGCGACCACATCTTCGCGATCCGGCCGTACAGCGCGGTCGTGCCGAGCGCCGTGCGCGCGCTCGTGCGCCATCTGCGCGAGCGGCTGGCGGGCGGCTTCTCGGGCGCATGACGGGCCCGCAACGGCCCCGTCACGGCCTCGCCACGGGCCTGCGACGGCCGCGTCGGGCCGTCCGGCGCGCGCGGCCGCGCTGCGGTAAAATCGCGGCTTCCTCCCGCGCCCCGTGCGGCGCGCCATTCGAAGGTCGACAGCCGATGCAGATTCACAAGGAAGTGGACGCGCGCGGGCTCAATTGCCCGTTGCCGATCCTGCGCGCGAAGAAAGCGCTCGCCGATATGGAAAGCGGGCAAATCCTGAAGGTGCTCGCGACCGATCCGGGCTCCCAGCGCGACTTTGCCGCGTTCGCGAAGCAGACCGGCAACGAAATCGTCGAATCGACGACGCAGGACAAGACCTTCGTGTTCCTGATGCGTCGCCGCTGACGCGACGCCACGCCACACCACACCACACCGCTCGCCGTGCGCCGCCCACGGCGCAAACGCGTCGGCGCGCCGCGCCGCGCCGTGTTGCAGGGCCGCCCCGGCCCTGTCCGGCACGTTCCCGAGCCGCGCCAGTCTGACAATTCTTAAACCTCGGTTTGCCGGCGGCTGCGTATACTGGCCCGTCCGGTCGTCCGTGCTGTTCGGGCGCGCCGGCCACGGTACGTCGAAGAGGCAGGCACGGGGGCCACGCCCGACGCGACCGTCGTATAACGGGGGAGAGGACATGTCCTTCAGACCAGGGACCCGACGAAGTCCGTCCACAAGGGATTGCATTGCATCCGCCTGCACGCCGGCATCGAGCCGCGTGGAGCTGGATCCGCAGCAGGACCGCCATGCGCGGGCCGCACTCGAGGCATACGCCGATTCGGCGGCGGCCGAGATGCCGTGGCTGGCCGAATGGCTCGGCGAGCGGCTGCGCGACGCCGCGCAGCACGACGCGCCGGCCGTCACGTATTGCAGCGCGACCGTCGAACGCGTGTTCGATCTCGCGCACGCCTGGGCGGCGAACCGGCCCGACTATGCGGCCGCCGCGTGGGAAGAGGTGCGCGGCCAACTGCAGCGGATGCTCGCGCAGCACGCGCCGGCCGACGACTGGCTGTAACGCGGAACCGGTGCGGTCGCGGCCGGGGCCAGGGCCGCGGCGATCGCGCGACAACGACGATTATTCGAAGAATGAGCCGTAGTCCACGCAATTCCCTGGCGAATTTCATACTACTATGCTGAAATCGCCGGTTCGTCCGTGCCCCGTTTTTGAGATATGTTGCCGGGGCAACCGTGTCGCATCCGTTGCGCGGCGGCGACCGGCGGCTCGAGGGCCGGTATCGGGGCCGCGCCGCAGTCGAGGCGGCAGCGGCAGGAGCGGGGAGTTGAACTGGACGAATCGCTTTCGATTTGCGGGGTGCTATGAGAATTGCTGTACTGGATGACGATCCGGCCCAGACGGATTTCGTCAGTCAAACGCTGACGGCCGCCGGCCACACGTGCTACGCGTTCAAGGAAGGCAAGGCCCTGAAGAAGCGTCTGCAGCGCGAGACGTTCGATCTGCTGGTCCTCGACTGGAACGTGCCGGACATGTCGGGCGAGGAAGTGCTGAAGTGGGTGCGCGCGAATCAGACCGAGCATAGCCTGCCGATCATCTTCATGACCAGCCGCGACGACGAGGCCGGGATCACGCAAATCCTGAACGCCGGCGCCGACGACTACGTCGTCAAGCCCGTGTCCGGCCCGATCCTGCGCGCGCGCATCGGCTCGCTGCTGCGCCGCGCGTATCCGGTCAACGCGGAGGCGACCGTTCGCGAGTTCGACCAGTTCCGCTTCGACGTGAACCTGAAGCAGGCGTACGTCGGCGACAAGGCCGTGAGCCTCACGCAGAAGGAATTCGAGCTCGCGCTGCTGCTGTTCCAGCATCTCGACCGGCCGCTGTCGCGCGCGCACATCCTCGATCTCGTGTGGAAGCAGGCGACCGACATTCCGTCGCGCACGATGGACACGCACATCTCGATGCTGCGCACGAAGCTGGGCCTGCGGCCCGAAAACGGCTATCGGCTCGCGCCCATCTACGGCTACGGCTACCGGCTCGAGCGCGTCGGCCAGGGAGAACCGGAGTGACGACGGCCATCACGCAGCGCGCCGCCATGCTGCGTACCGCCGGCCTGCGCGCGGCCTGTGCGGTCGCGCTCGCGGTCGCGGCGCAGCATGCCGCGGCCCAGCCGCCCGCCACGGCGGGCAAGACGATCGCATACCGCACGCAGGCGGGCGATACGCTGTACGACATCGCCGCGCGCTATCTGCAAGGCGTCGACGACTGGCAGCTGCTGCAGCAGCTGAACCACGTGCCCGAGCCGAAGCATCTGCAGCCCGGCATCGCGCTGAAGCTGCCCGTCGCGCGGCTGCGCAAGGAGCGGCTCTCCGCGCGCGTCGTGGCGGTGCAGGGCACCGCCGAGCGCGCGACCGGCAATGCGCAATACGCGCCGCTTGCCGCCGACGCGACGGTCACCGAGGGCGACCGCGTGCGCACCGGCGCGAACGGTTTCCTGACGCTCGAGCTCGCCGACGGCACGCACATGAGCCTGCCTCCGGACAGCCAGCTCGACCTGAAGACGCTGCGCCGCACCGTGCTGACCGGCACGCTCGACCGTCAGTTCGAACTGACGCGCGGCTCGGTCGACAGCGACGTCACGCACCTGAAGAAGCGCGACGACCGTTTCCAGATCCGCTCGCCGTCGGTCGTCGCCGGCGTGCGCGGCACGCGCTTTCGCGTGAATTACGATGCCGTCGGCAGCGCGGCCACGCGCGTCGAGGTGCTGGACGGCACGGTCGGCGTCGCAGGCAGCCGGCGTCCGGCCGGCGCGACGCTCGTGCATGCGAACTTCGGCAGCGTCGCGAGCGCGTCCGGCGCGGTCGGTGCGCCGATTCAGCTGCTGCCGGCACCGGTGCTTGCGCATCCCGAGAAGGTGCAGGACGACGCGGACGTTGCGTTCGATCTCGCGCCGCTCGCGCAGGCACGCGCCTATCACGTACAGCTCGCGCGCGACGCGGGCATGCTCGAGCTGTTCCGCGAAACGCGCAGCGACGGGCCGCGTGCGGTATTTCACGACGTGCCGAACGGTACGTACTTCGTGCGGATCGCGGCGATCGACGACAACGGCCTCGAGGGCCTGCCGCGCATCTATGCGTTCGAGCGCCGGCTGATGGGCCTCGATGCGACCGCGACGCCCGGCGAGGGCGGCTACGTGTTCCGCTGGTCGGCCAACGGCGCGGGCGACGGCGCGCGCTACCGGTTCGTGCTGTCGCGCTCGAAGGACTTGAGCGCACCGGTCGTCGATCAAGTCGGGCTGCGGGCGCGTCAGATCAGCGTCGCGCATCTGCCGCCGGGCGAGTATTTCTGGGCCGTGACGGTCGAGGAGTTCTCGGGCGGCAAGTTCTACGAGAAGACGAGCCCGGTCGGTGCGTTTACGTTGTCGCGTTGATCCGCGGCAGATGAAAGCCGATTCCGTTTCTCCGCGGCGGCAGCTCGGGCGCCGCTTCCTGCTCGAATGGATCGCGATCGGGTGCCTCGGGATCGCGGTGATCTGCGCATGCGCGCTCGGCCGCGCGTCGTCGAGCGTCGACGGGCTGATCTACGATCGGCTGCTGATGCTGCGCAGCCTGCCGCTGTCGCCGGACGTCGTCGTCGTCGACATCGACAACCGGAGCGTGTCCGCGCTCGGCCGCTGGCCGTGGTCGCGCAACGTGCACGCGCGGCTGCTCGATACGCTCGCGCGTGCGCAGCCGGCGGCCGTGGTCTACGACGTGCTGTTTACCGAGCCGTCTCCCGACGATCGCGCGTTCGCCGACGCGATGGCGCGCGTGCCGACCTTCCTGCCGGTGCTGCTGAGCCCGGAGCAGGACGGCAAGCGCGCACTCGATCCGCCGGTCGCGGCGCTCGCCGCGCGCGCGATGGCGCTCGGGCATATCAATCTCGAAGTCGATCCGGACGGCATCGTGCGCAGCGTCGCGCTGTTCGAGGACGACGGCCGCACGCGCTGGCCGCAGCTGATGGTGCCTGTCTATCGCGCGATCGCGGCCGGCAAGCTGCATCCGGCCGGCGGCGCGCCGGGCCCGCGCGCGCACGACCTGTCGCGCGACGCGGCCGGCGAAGGCCGCTATCTGATTCCGTTCAGCCGCAATACGCCCGCGTATCCGACGCTGTCGTTCGACGACGTGCTCGAAGGGCGCGTGAAGCCCGATGCGCTGCGCGGCAAGATCGTCGTCGTCGGCGTGACCGCGTCGGGGCTCTACGACCGCTTCGCGACGCCGGTGTCCGGCGATTTCGGCCCGCTCGCCGGCGTCTACATCCACGCGAGCGTGCTCGACATGCTGACGACCGGCTCCGCGATTTCGCCGGTCTCGCGACCGGCGCTGTTCGCCGCGTCGCTCTTGCCGCTCGCGGCGCTGCTCGGCGGTTTCCTGATGCTGTCGCCGTGGCGCGCGCTGCTGCTGACGCTGAGCCTCGCGGCGCTCGCGGTGATCGCGAGCATCGCGCTGCTGTTCGAGGCGCGCGTCTGGCTGTCGCCGGCGCCGGCCGTGTTCGGGCTGATCGCCGTGTATCCGATCTGGAACTGGCGGCGCCTCGAGATGACGATGTCGTACCTGCGCCGCGAGCTGCAGCGGCTCGCCGACGAACCGCATCTGCTGCCGGAGGCGCCGCGCGCGCGCCGCGTCGGCGGCGACGTGCTCGAGCGCCAGATGGCGCTGATGGCGCAGGCCGCGCAGCGCCTGCAGGACATGAAGCGCTTCGTGTGGGACAGCCTCGACAGCATGCCGGAACCGATCTTCGTGACCGACCTGGCCGGCACCGTGCTGATCGCGAACCACGCCGCCAAGCGCTACGGCTCGCGGCTCGCGCTGCCACTGCCGGAAGGGCGGCCGCTGCGCGCGGCGCTCGGCGAGCTGACGTTCGTGAAGACCGTCGACGGCAACGCGGAGCACGACGTCGCGATCCGCGACAGCTGGCCGGCCGCGCTCGACCCGACGCTCGCGGCCGAGCACGACGTGATGGCGCGCGGCATCGAGGTGCGCGATCGCGACGGGCTCGACCATCTGCTACGCTACGCAGCGTGTACGAACGCACAGGGTCACGTGACCGGCTGGATCGCGGGCCTCGTCGACGTCACCGAGCTGCACGCGGCCGAGCGGCAGCGCGAGGAAGCGCTGCATCTGCTGTCGCACGACATGCGTTCGCCGCAGTCGTCGATTCTCGCGCTCGTCGAGATCGAACGCGACCGCGTCGAGTCGGAGACGATGCGCGCGCTGCTCGCGCGGATCGAACGCTATGCGCACCGCGCGCTGTCGCTTGCCGACGAGTTCGTGCAGCTCGCGCGCGCCGAGTCGCAGGCCTATCAGCTCGAGACGACGAGCCTCGTCGACGTGCTGATCGACGCGAGCGACGAAGTGTGGCCGCAGGCGCAGGCGAAGCGCATCCGCATCGATACCGACGTCGGCACGGAGATGTGCTGGGTGAGGGGGGACCGCTCGCTGATCACGCGCGCGTTCGTCAACGTGCTGAACAACGCGGTCAAATATAGTCCGTCCGACACGACGATCACGTGTACGCTGACGGTCGAACACGCGTCGAAACGGATGTTCTGTACGATTCGCGACCAGGGGTACGGCATTGCGCCGGAAGATCAGCGACATCTGTTCGAGCGTTTCAAACGATTCCATGCGGGCGAACGGCCCGAAATCTCGGGCTCCGGGCTCGGCATGGCATTCGTGAAGACGGTCGTCACGCGCCACGGCGGCAGCGTGTCGGTCGACAGCGAAGTGGGCGTCGGCACCGCGGTGACGGTGTCGCTGCCCGCGATCGACGAGCCGTCCGCCTGACAGGGCCGGGCACGACGGCAGGCATTGGGGGAAGTCATGAGAAAGCAATGGGCAGCGACCGCGCTGGCGGCGTCGCTGTTGACGGGTTGCGCCGGCGTCACGACCGGCGTCAGCGCGGTCGGGCAGCCGGACGGCTTTGCGTCGGGCGCGCACCGCTACGACATCGTCCGGACGGCCGCGCAGGCCGACGATGCCGACTATCGGCAGATCGAGATGCGCGTGCGCGAGGCGCTCGCGCGCCGCGGCTTCGACGTGCAGCCGGCGCAGGCCGCGCGCTACCGGCTGTCGATCGCCTATGCGACGCAGCCGGCCGCAGTGGCGGCGAGCGCGGAGCAGTGCGGCGGTGCGAGCAGCGCGTGCGTGACCGTCGACGGGCCGGCGCCGCTCGCGCTGCCGTTCGCGGGTCGCGTGTATCGCCACGTGCTGACGCTGCGTTTCGTCGACGCGAAGTCGGGCGCGGACGTCTATCGCGTGTCGGCCGCGCTGCGCGACCGCGAGCCCGGCGTGCAGCACGCGGTGCCTGCGCTCGTGACGAGCGCGCTCGCGAAGCTGCCGTTCGACGCGGGCGGCGGCTGGCTCGTCGAGACGAAAAAAGACGACGCGGGCGCGATGCCGGGCGTCGTCTCGGTGAAGCCGGCGCCCGCGCACTGAGGCGCGGGCCGCAACGGCCGGGCGAGGGCGCGCGGCGCGCGCCTTCGGGGCCGCGTCAGGCGGCCGGCTGCGCGCCGTCGCGCGTGCGCAGATACGTTTCGAAGTCGGCGCCGACTTCCGGATGGCGCAGCGCGAATTCGACCGTCGCCTTCAGATAGCCGAGCTTGCTGCCGCAGTCGTAGCGCGTGCCCTGATATTTGTACGCGAGCACCTGCTCGTCGGCGAGCAGCGCCTCGATCGCGTCGGTGAGCTGCAGCTCGCCGCCCGCGCCCGGCTTCAGCGCGCGCAGATGATCGAAGATCCGCGGCTTCAGCACGTAGCGGCCGACCACGCCGAGGTTCGACGGCGCGACGTCCGGCGCGGGCTTCTCGACGATCGCCGACATCTTGATGATCGAGTCTTCCCACTCCTTGCCGTCGACGATCCCGTACGACTTCGTCTCCGACGGCGGGATCTCTTCGACGCCGATCACAGAGCTGTGATAGTGATCGAACACGTCGACCATCTGCTTCATCACGGGCGGATTGCCGTCGAGCAGGTCGTCCGCGAGGATCACCGCGAACGGGTTGTCCGCGACCAGTTTTTCGGCGCACAGCACGGCGTGACCGAGGCCGAGCGCTTCCGGCTGGCGCACGTAGAAGCAGTCGACGTGGCTCGGCTTGATGCTGCGCACGAGCTCGAGCAGTTTTTCCTTGCCGCGGGCCTCGAGTTCGGCTTCGACCTCGTAGGACTTGTCGAAATGGTCCTCGATCGCGCGCTTGCTGCGCCCCGTCACGAAGATCATTTCGGTGATGCCGGCCGCGATCGCTTCTTCGACCGCGTACTGGATCAGCGGCTTGTCCACGACCGGCAGCATCTCCTTCGGGCTCGCCTTTGTTGCCGGGAGGAACCGCGTGCCGAGGCCGGCAACAGGGAATACCGCCTTGGTGACTTTCAACATGATCGAACCTTTATTGATGTAATCGACTTGTCAGACGTCTATGTTCACGTCCGAATTATAGTGAACGCAAACCGGCTTACCGTTTGTTACGTGGGCAACCGTTCGAGCTGCGCGCGCAGCTTTTCGAGCGTGCCCTGGAACTCGGCGAGCCGTTTTTGTTCCTGCTCGACCACCGCCGGCGGCGCCTTCGCGACGAACGCCTCGTTGCCGAGTTTCGCGTTGCATTTCGCGATTTCGCCCGTCAGACGCGCAATTTCCTTCGAGAGGCGCTCGCGCTCGGCCGCAACGTCGATTTCCACCTTCAGTACCAGCTTGTTCGGCCCGACGATCGCGATCGGCGCGCCGTGCGCTTCCTGGTCGAGCGCGGCTTCGTCCGCGAGGATCCGGACCTCGGACAGGCGCGCGAGCGCCTGCACGTACGGTGCGAACGTATGCAGACGCGCGGCGTCGCCGTCCGCGAGCAGCGGCACCTTCGTCGCCGGCGACAGGTTCATCTCGCCGCGCAGGTTGCGGCACGCGTCGACGATCGCCTTCAGATCGGCCGCCCATTGCTCGGACCCTTCGTCGATCTTCTTCGGCTCGGCGATCGGGTAGGCCTGCGTCATCAGCGACGCTTCGCCCTCGGCCTTGCCCTGCGGATAGCGGCCCGCGAGCGGCGCCACCTTCTGCCAGAGCGCTTCGGTGATGAACGGGATGATCGGGTGCGCGAGACGCAGCACCGTTTCGAGCACGCGCAGCAGCGTGCGGCGCGTCGCGCGCTGCTGCTCCGGCGTACCGTTCTGGATCTGCACCTTCGCGAGTTCCAGATACCAGTCGCAGTACTCGTCCCACACGAATTTGTAGATGCTGCTCGCGACGTTGTCGAAACGATAGTCGGCGAAGCCCTTCGCGATGTCGGCTTCGGTCCGCTGCAGCAGCGACACGATCCAGCGGTCGGCCGCCGAGAAGTCGAGGTAGCCGCCGGGGCCGCAGTCGCCCGCGCCGCAGACTTCCGGCTTGTCGAGCCCGCAGTCGTGGCCTTCGCAGTTCATCAGCACGAAGCGCGTCGCGTTCCAGAGCTTGTTGCAGAAGTTGCGATAGCCTTCGCAGCGCGCGAGGTCGAAGTTCACGTTGCGGCCGAGCGTCGCCATCGACGCCATCGTGAAGCGCAGCGCGTCGGTGCCGAACGCCGGAATGCCGTCCGGGAATTCCTTGCGCGTCTTCTTTTCGATCGTCGCGGCCTGCTTCGGATTCATCAGGCCCGTCGTGCGCTTCGCGACCAGCGTTTCGAGATCGATGCCGTCGACGATGTCGATCGGGTCGAGCGTGTTGCCCTTGCTCTTCGACATCTTCTGGCCTTCCGCGTCGCGCACGAGGCCGTGCACGTACACGGTGTGGAACGGCACCTTGCCGGTGAAGTGCGTGGTCATCATCACCATCCGGGCGACCCAGAAGAAGATGATGTCGAAGCCGGTGACGAGCACCGACGACGGCAGGAAGTGCTGCAGTTCCGGCGTCTCGTTCGGCCAGCCGAGCGACGAGAACGGCACGAGCGCGGACGAGAACCACGTGTCGAGCACGTCCTCGTCGCGCTTCAGCGCGCCCGTGTAGCCCTGCGCGGCGGCCTTCGCGCGCGCGTCTTCCTCGCTGCGCGCGACGAACACTTCGCCGTTCTCGCCGTACCACGCGGGAATCTGGTGGCCCCACCAGAGCTGGCGCGAAATGCACCAGTCCTGGATGTTCTCGAGCCACTGGTAATAGGTGGTCGTCCAGTTTTCCGGCACGAACTTGATCTGGCCGCTGCGCACGACGTCGAGCGACACTTCGGTGATCGACTTGCCCGGATGGAACGTGCCTTCCGGTGCCGGCTTCGTCATCGCGACGAACCACTGGTCGGTCAGCATCGGCTCGATCACGACGCCCGTGCGGTCGCCACGCGGCACCATCAGCTTGTGCGGCTTCACCGATTCGAGAAAGCCCTGCGCGTCGAGATCGGCGACGATCGCCTTGCGCGCGTCGAAGCGGTCGAGCCCGCGATACTGCTCGGGCGCGTTGTCGTTGATCTTCGCGTCGAGCGTCAGGATCTCGATCGGCGCGAGGCCGTGGCGCAGGCCGACCTGGTAATCGTTGAAGTCGTGCGCCGGCGTGACCTTCACGACACCGGTTCCGAACTCGCGATCGACGTAGTCGTCGGCGATCACGGGGATCTCGCGGCCGGTCAGCGGCAGCGTGACGCGCTTGCCGATCAGGTGGCGGTAGCGCTCGTCTTCCGGGTGGACCATCACCGCGACGTCGCCGAGCATCGTCTCGGGGCGCGTGGTCGCGACCGTCAGCGAGCCCGAGCCGTCGACGAGCGGGTAGCGGATGTGCCACAGGTGGCCGTTTTCCTCTTCGCTGACGACTTCGAGATCCGACACCGCGGTGAGCAGTACCGGATCCCAGTTCACGAGGCGCTTGCCGCGGTAGATCAGACCCTGTTCGTAGAGCGCCACGAACACGTCGCGCACGGCGGCCGACATCTTGTCGTCCATCGTGAAGTATTCGCGCGACCAGTCGGTCGACGCGCCGAGCCGGCGCACCTGGCCGGTGATCGTCGAACCCGATTTCTGCTTCCATTCCCACACGCGCTCGACGAATTTCTCGCGGCCGAGATCGTGGCGCGACACGCCCTGCGCGTCGAGCTGGCGCTCGACGACGATCTGCGTCGCGATCCCCGCGTGGTCGGTGCCCGGCACCCACAGCGTGTTCTCGCCGAGCATCCGGTGATAGCGCGCGAGGCCGTCCATGATCGTCTGGTTGAACGCGTGGCCCATGTGCAGCGTGCCCGTGACGTTCGGCGGCGGCAACTGAATCGCGAAATCCGGGCGCGCCGGATCGAATGCCGGGGCCGCATAGCCGCGTTTTTCCCACTCCGGCCCCCATTGGGCCTCGATGGTGTGGGGTTCGAAACTCTTCGCAAGCGTGCTGTCGCTCATGGTTGGAAATCTGCCGAAAAATGCGTGAATTGAATGCCGAATCCGACGATTATAAATGGATGCACATCGGCCAGCCATCGCACCGGCGCGCGCGCCGGCCGCGACGCGCGTCGCGCGCGAGTTGCGCCGGCCGAAAACGGCAGCGCGCGGCGGACTTATAATGGCGGGTCCGCGTTTTTTCACGCCCGTTCGCTGCCGCTCTATGCCCGATCTGCTCGCCAATCTGAACCCCGAACAATACGCCGCCGTCACGCTGCCGAACGAACCGGCGCTGATCCTCGCGGGGGCGGGCAGCGGCAAGACCCGCGTGCTCATCACGCGCATCGCGTGGCTGATCCAGCAGGGCTACGCGTCGCCGGCCACCGTGCTCGCCGTCACGTTCACGAACAAGGCCGCGCGCGAGATGATGGCGCGGCTCTCCGCGATGATGCCGATCGACACGCGCGGCATGTGGATCGGCACGTTCCACGGCCTCTGCAACCGGATGCTGCGCGCGCACTACCGCGACGCGGGCCTGCCGCAGACGTTCCAGATCCTCGACACGGCCGATCAGCTGTCCACGATCAAGCGGCTGATGAAGACGCTGAACGTCGACGACGAGAAATATCCGCCGAAGAACGTGCAGTACTTCATCAACAACGCCAAGGAGCAGGGGCTGCGCCCCGACAAGGTCGACGCGTCCGACAACTTCAACCGCAAGTTCGTCGAGCTCTATCAGGCCTACGACCAGCAGTGCCAGCGCGAGGGCGTCGTCGACTTTCCGGAACTGCTGCTGCGCTGCTACGAGCTGCTCGCGTACAACGCGCCGCTGCGCGCGCACTACCAGGCGCGCTTCCGGCACATCCTCGTCGACGAGTTCCAGGACACCAACAAGCTGCAGTACGCGTGGCTGAAGATGCTCGCGGGCGGACAGAACGCGATCTTCGCGGTCGGCGACGACGATCAGTCGATCTACGCGTTCCGCGGCGCGAACGTCGGCAACATGCGCGACTTCGAGGACGAATTCCGCGTACGCAACCTGATCAAGCTCGAGCAGAACTACCGGTCGCACGGCAACATCCTCGATGCGGCGAACCAGCTGATCTCGAACAACGCGCACCGTCTCGGCAAGAACCTGCGCACCGACGCGGGCCACGGCGAACCGGTGCGCGTGTACGAGGCGAGCACCGATGCGCAGGAAGCCGGCTGGATCGTCGAGGAGATCCGTTCGTTGATCAACACGGGGCTGTCGCGCAGCGAGATCGCGGTGCTCTATCGCAGCAACGCGCAGTCGCGCGCGATCGAGCACACGCTGATGACGTCGGGCATCCCGTATCGCGTGTACGGCGGCCTGCGCTTTTTCGAGCGTCAGGAAGTCAAGCATGCGCTCGCGTATCTGCGCCTGATCGACAATCCGAACGACGACACCGCGTTTGCACGCGTCGTGAACTTCCCGACGCGCGGGATCGGCGCGCGCTCGATCGAGCAGCTGGCCGACGCCGCGCGTTTGTACGGCTGCTCGATGGCTGCCGCGATTCCCTACGTGACGGGCAAGGCCGGCACGAGCCTCGGCGCGTTCGCGAACCTGATCGCGAAGATGCGTGCGGAAACGCAGCAGATGAGCCTGCCCGAGACCGTCGAATACGTCGTGCGCGCGAGCGGCCTCGCCGATTTCTATCAGGGCGAGCGCGAAGGGCAGGACCGCCTCGAGAACTTGCAGGAACTCGTGAACGCGGCGACCGCGTTCGTCAGCGAGGAAGGCTACGGGCTCGACACGCCCGCGCGCTCGATTCCGCTGCGCGCCGGCGCGATCGCGGCGCCCGAGATCGGCGCGGCCCGCGACGATGCGTCGGTCGACGTGCTCGCGCCCGCCTCGCTCGACGATCCCGCGCAGAACCCCGACACGATGACGCCGCTCGCGGGCTTTCTGTCGCACGCGTCGCTCGAAGCCGGCGACAACCAGGCACAGGCCGGCCAGGACGCCGTGCAACTGATGACCGTGCACGCGGCGAAGGGGCTCGAATTCTCGGCGGTGTTCATCACCGGGCTCGAGGAAGGGCTGTTCCCGCACGAGAACAGCGTGCTCGAATCGGACGGTCTCGAGGAAGAGCGCCGGCTGATGTACGTCGCGATCACGCGCGCGAAGGAGCGGCTCTACCTGTCGTTCGCGCAGAGCCGGATGCTGCACGGTCAGACGCGCTACAACGTGCGCTCGCGCTTTTTCGACGAACTGCCGCAGCACGTGCTGAAGTGGCTGACGCCGAAGGTCGAAGCCGGTGCGCGCTGGGGCGGTCGCTCGGACAACGCGGGCTGGGGCCGAGACTGGTTCGCGCGGCCCGGCGCCGGGCGCGAGCAGTACGTCGACGCGGCGGTGTCCGCGCCGCTGCCCGCGTTCGCCGACCAGCAGCGGGCGGCCGACGTCGGCTTTCGCGTCGGCCAGCAGGTGTTCCATACGAAATTCGGCGAAGGGACGGTAACCGCGCTCGAAGGCAGCGGCGCCGACGCAAAGGCGCAGGTGAAGTTCAAGCGGCACGGCGAGAAATGGCTCGCGCTCGCGGTCGCGAAGCTGCAGGCGGTGGAATGACGAGCGTCGACATCGCAACCGGCGCCGCGACGCGCCCGCTCGGCATTCTCGCCGCACTGCCCGAGGAACTCGGCGATCTGATCGCCGCGATGCGCGCGGAAGGCCCGATGAAGACCGTCACGCTCGGCCGCCGCGACTATCACGTCGGCACCGTGCACGGTGCGGCCTGCGTCGTCACGCTCGCGCGCGTCGGCAAGGTCGCGGCCGCCGCGACGGTCAGTGCGCTGATCCACGTGTTCGCCGTGTCGGGCGTCGTGTTCACCGGCGTGGCGGGCGGCGTGTCGCGCGCGGTGCGCGTCGGCGACGTCGTCGTCGCCGATACGCTGTTGCAGCACGATCTCGACGCGTCGCCGCTGTTCCCGCGCTACGAGGTGCCGCTGCTCGGCATCACGCGCTTCGCGACCGACGCGGAGCTGACCGCGCGCCTGAAAGTCGCATGCACGTTGTTCGTCGCCGAAGAGGGCGCGCAGTTCGCCGAGCGCTTCGGGCTCGCGGGCGCGACGCTGCACGGCGGCCTCATCATCAGCGGCGACCGCTTCGTGTCGAGCGAGCGCGAGGTTGCTGCGCTGCGCGACGCGCTGCCGGACGCGCTCGCGGTCGAGATGGAGGGCGCGGCGATCGCGCAGGTGTGCGCCGAGCACGACGTGCCGTTCGCGCTCGTGCGCGCGATCTCCGATACGGCCGACGATCATGCGACGCAGTCGTTCTCGCACTTCCTGTCCGCGATCGCGAGCAGCTATTCGTCGGGCATCCTCAAGCGTTTCCTGACACTGCACGCGACGACGGCGGCCTGAAGCCGCCGTCGTTTCCGGTTTTTTTTCATCGGCCCGGCCGCCGCGTGCGGGCGGCGGCCGCATCGTCAGGCCTTCTTGCGGCGGCTGCCTTCCAGATTCGGCAGGAATACCGTCAGCACGCCGATCAGCGGCAGGAACGAGCACACCTTGTAGACGAACGGGATGCTGGTCGCATCGGCGAGCTGACCGAGCACGGCCGCGCCCACGCCGCCGAGACCGAACGCGAAGCCGAAGAACAGCCCCGCGACCATCCCGACCTTGCCCGGCATCAACTCGGTCGCATAGACGAGAATCGCCGCGAACGCCGACGCGAGCACGACGCCGATGATCACGCTCAGCACGCCGGTCCAGAACAGGTTCGCGTACGGCAGCAGCAGCGTGAACGGCGCGACGCCGAGAATCGAGACCCAGATCACGTACTTGCGGCCGATCCGGTCGCCGACCGGCCCGCCGATCAGCGTGCCGGCCGCGACGGCCGCGAGGAACACGAACAGGTGGATCTGCGCGGCCTGCACCGACAGATGGAACTTGTCGATCAGATAGAACGTGAAGTAGCTGTTGATGCTCGCCAGATAGAAATACTTCGAGAACACGAGCAGCACGAGCACGCCGATGGCGCCGAGCACGCGGCCGCGCGACAGCGTCGGATGGCCGGCGGCGGCCGCCTTCTTCTTCATCGACGGATGCTTCTTGTACCAGTGGCCGATCTGCGTGAGCACGACCATCGCGACGAGCGCGGCGGCCGAGAACCACGCGATGCTGTGCTGGCCGTGCGGAATGATCACGAGCGCGGCGAGCAGCGGCCCGAGCGCCGAGCCCGCATTGCCGCCGACCTGGAACAGCGACTGCGCGAGGCCGTGCCGGCCGCCCGACGCCATGCGCGCGACCCGCGACGATTCCGGATGGAACACCGACGAGCCGCAGCCGACGAGCGCGGCCGCGACGAGCAGCATCGGGAAGTTCGGCGCGACCGACATCAGCAGCAGGCCCGACAGCGTGAAGCCCATCCCGACCGGCAGCGAGTACGGCTTCGGGCGCTTGTCCGTGTAGAGGCCGACGAGCGGCTGCAGCAGCGACGCGGTGATCTGGTAGGCGAGCGTGATCAGCCCGATCTGCGCGAACGACAGCGCGAACTGGCTCTTGAGCATCGGATAGATCGCGAGGATCAACGACTGGATCATGTCGTTGAGCATGTGCGAGAAGCTGATTGCGCCGAGCACCGGATAGACGGTGCGCGGCGCAGGCGGAGCAGACGTCTGGGCCGCGGCGGCTGCGCCGGCGGTGCCCGTGTCGAGGCTGGTTTCCATGTGAGCTGAGCGAATTGAGGTAGCAGGGCGCGCTTGGATGGGGATCCGCGCGTTCGAATCGTTGTTGCGTCAAAGGAGTGTAATGTGGCGCATCGAGAATGTCAGGCCAACTTTTGTCGCAAATCGGACATTGGTATGACGATCGGCTGCTGCGCGGTTTTTTGACCGGGTATAACGCTCGCGACGCGGTGCCGCTTGGCGGCGACGCCGCGCGCGGGCCGGATGCGCGTTTGTCCGGACTCAAGGAACGGCGCTCGCGACCGTAGAACGACACAACGACGACAGAGGCGCGCCGCGCCGGCCTGGCCACGAGCCGGTCCGATGCGAGACGCGGCCCGGGGCCGACCGACCATCGCGGTAAAGCCGGAACCGACCTTTCCGGCAGCACGATCAATACGGGGATAGATCGATGAAAGCAGCATCATTGCATCCGCAGCCGGGCGCGGCGGCCGCCGCCGCATCCGGATCCGAGACCGCCGCCTCGCGCCGGCCCGCCCG
>NZ_KV786581.1:0-28677 GCF_001806955.1 Burkholderia sp. HMSC10F09 | reverse complement strand
CGGCAGCGCGGCGTCATCCGGCCGGGCGGCCTGCCGCACGCGTTTGCGCGCGGGCCGCTCGCGCCGGCGGCCACCGATCGACAACCGAAGAACCGGAGCACACCATGAGCCTCATCCTGACCTGGGTCATCAATGCCCTCGCGCTGCTGATCATCACGTACCTCGTGCCGTCGATCCACATCAAGAGCTTCGGCACCGCGCTGATCGTCGCGGTCGTGCTCGGCCTGATCAACACGGTGATCCGTCCGGTGCTGATCCTGCTGACGCTGCCCGTGACGGTCGTCACGCTCGGGCTGTTCATCCTCGTCGTGAACGCGCTGTGCTTCTGGTTCGCGTCGTCGCTGCTGAAGGGCTTCGAGGTGTCCGGGTTCTGGTCCGCGTTCTTCGGTTCGATCCTGTACAGCATCGTGTCGTGGCTGCTGTCCGCACTCATCTTCGGTCAGCGCAACCTCGGCTGAGGGCTGAACCCTCCGAATCATGAAACCGATCGAACTCTCGTTTGAATTCTTTCCGCCGAAAACGGCGGACGGCGTCGAGAAGCTGCGCGCGACGCGTGCGCAGCTGCTGCCGCTGAAGCCGAAATTCGTCTCCGTGACGTTCGGCGCCGGCGGCTCGACGCAGCAAGGCACGCTCGATACCGTGCTCGACATGCAGAAGGACGGCCTCGACGCCGCGCCGCACCTGTCGTGCATCGGCTCGTCGCGCGACAGCCTGCGCGCGATCCTCGACCAGTACCGCTCGTGCGGCATTCGTCACATCGTCGCGCTGCGCGGCGATCTGCCGTCCGGGATGGGCTCGGTGGGCGAGCTGCGCTACGCGTCGGAACTCGTCAGCTTCATCCGCGCGGAGCACGGCGACTGGTTCCACATCGAAGTCGCCGGCTATCCGGAATACCATCCGCAGGCGCGCTCGCCGAAGGCCGATCTCGAGAACTTCGCGCGCAAGGTGAAGGCCGGCGCGAATTCCGCGATCACGCAGTACTTCTTCAACGCGGACGCGTATTTCCGTTTCGTCGACGACGTGCGCAAGCTCGGCGTCGACGTGCCGATCGTGCCGGGCATCATGCCGATCACGAACTTCTCGCAGCTGATGCGCTTCTCGGAAATGTGCGGTGCCGAAGTGCCGCGCTGGGTCGCGCGCCGGCTCGAGAGCTTCGGCGACGATCGCGAATCGATCCGCGCGTTCGGCGCCGACGTCGTCACCGGCCTGTGCCAGCGTCTGATCGACGCGGGCGTGCCGGGGCTGCACTTCTATACGCTGAACGCGGCCGCCGCGACGAAGGCGATCTGCGAACGCCTCGACGTGTAAGCGTCGCGCGCGCGGCTTGCCGCTGCATGCCCCGTCGGCTTCGGCCGGCGGGGCTTTTTTTCGTCCGTCAGCGCTGCGCCTGCAGCAGCGGCGGACGGCGATCGAACCACGGCCGCGCCTGCTCGAGCTGCCGCGCGAGCTGCAGCAGCAGCGCGTCGTCGCCGTGACGCGCGACGAACTGCACGCCGATCGGCAGCCCGCGCGCGTTCCAGTAGAGCGGCACCGACATCGCCGGCTGGCCCGTCAGATTGAACAGCTCGGTGCAGCCGGCCCACGCGAACGCCTTCTGCGACGCCTTCGCGAGCAGCTCGCGCAGCAGCGGCTTCGCGGGCAGCGCGGCCACGAGCTTCATCTGCGCGGCTTCGAGCGGCGTCGGCTGCAGTTCGCCGATCTTCACCGGCGGCCCGGCCAGCGACGCGCAGAGGATCGCGTCGTAGCGCGACACGAGACCCGACACCTGCACGGTCAGCTGCCGCTGCCATTCGAGCACGTCCTGCAGCCGCGCACGCGCGAGCCGCCGGCCGACCACGGCCATCGCCCAGGTCGCCGCCTCGAACTCGCCGCGCCGCGGCGTGCGGCCGGTCAGTGCCCGCGCGCCGAGGACGATCTCCTCGGCGATCGTCGCCCACAGCGTCAGGAAGGTTTCGGCCGCGCGCGCGTAGTCGACATGCAGCGTCGCCGGTTCGACGTGATGGCCGAGCGATTCGACGAGCGCGGCCGCGTCGTCGAGCGCCGCGCGCGTATCGTCGGCGAGCGCCGGCGCGAGCATCGGATCGGTGACGAGGCCGATCCGCAGCGGGCCGGGCGGCGTATCGAGCGCCGCGAGGAACGTGCCCGGCGCACCGGGCGGCCGCGTCGCGCCGGTCGTCACGTCGAGCAGCAGCGCACTGTCGCGCACGCTGCGCGACACCGCATGATTGACGACGAGATCGCCGTGGGTCGGCAGATCGACGAGCGCAGGATGGCGGCTCGGCTTCAGCCCGAACAGCCCGCAGCACGAGGCGGGAATGCGGATCGAGCCGCCGCCGTCCGATGCATGCGCGAGCGGCACGACGCCGGCCGCGACGGCGGCCGCCGCGCCGCCGCTCGAGCCGCCGCTCGTATGGTCCAGGCTCCACGGATTGCGGCACGCGCCGAACAGGTCGGGCTCGGTGTAGGGCATCTGGCCGATCTCCGACGTGTTGGTCTTGCCGAACACGTTGAGCCCGGCCGCACGGCTTTTCGCGATGAAGGGCGAATCGTCGCCGGGCACGAAGTAGCGGTAGTGGCGGCTGCCCATCGACAGCGGCAGCCCGGCGACGGCCGCGCCGAGATCCTTCACGAGATACGGGACGCCCGCGAACGGCGCATCGGCGGTTGCCGCCGACGCAGCCGCCGCACGCGTGCGCGCGGCATCGTAGTCCTGCAGCACGATCGCGTTGATCGCGCCGTTGACGGCCTCGGCCTGGCCGATGGCCGCGTCGAGCAGTTCGAGCGGACTTGCTTGGCGTTCGCGCACGAGCGTCGCGAGGCCGATCGCGTCGTGCGCGAGATAGTCGTCATGCATCGCGGTCACCCCCGTTGAGACGTATGGCGATGGGCCGAGCATAACGCGGGCGCGGCACGCGGCGGTGCCGGCCCGCGGGCGGGCCGGGCTTACAGGTGCTCGGCGAGGAACGTCAGCGTGCGGCCGTGCGCGAGCGCCGATGCGCGCTGCTGGTACGACGCGCGCTCCGGGCAGTTGAAGCCGTGCTCGGCGCCCGGATAGACGTGAAACGCGGCGTTGTCGCGGCCGGCGAACGCGGCCTTCACCTGCTCGACCGCATCGAGCGGAATCGCGTGGTCGTTTTCGGCGTAATGGAACAGCATCGGCTGCGCGATCTTGCCGGCGAGGTCGAGTGCGTTCTGGATGCCGCCGCCGTAATACGCGACCGCGGCGTCGACCTTGCCGGCCGCAGCCATGCGATAGGCGAGGTGGCCGCCGAAGCAGTAGCCGATCGCGGCGACCTTGCCGGTCGTTTCGGTCCGCGCGCGCAGCGCGTCGGCGGCCGCGCCGAGATCGGCGACCGCGAGGCCGATGTCGGTCTTTTTCAACAGCTCGATGCCTTTGTCGCGATCGGCGCCGTCGTACGTCAGCTCGACGCGCGGCTGCGTGCGCCAGAACACGTCGGGCGCGAGCGCGACGTAGCCGTCGGCCGCGTACTGGTCGGCGACCGCACGAATGTGCGAATTCACGCCGAAGATTTCCTGAATGATGATGACGGCAGGACCCTTGCCGCGCTTCGGCAGCGCGAGATAGCCGCCGAAGCTGTCGTTACCGGTCGGGATGTCGATCCATTGGGCAGTCACGTGGGAACTCCTGGCAAACGAGGCGCATGCGGCCTCGGGGACGATAGAGGCGGCTTAGTGTGCCACCAATCGCGTGCCGTTGCAGTGCGCGCACCGTGCGCGTCGCGCGCTTCTCGCGCAGCGATCGATTCGATCTCGATTATTCATTTTTCGGCCGCGCGGCGCTTCGCTACAGTCGATGCACAGGCTTTTACAAAGCGCTTTCGCGCATCGTTTTCGAAGGATTCGCCATGTCCGCTCGTCCGTTTTCCACCCCGTTCGCCGAACGCTTCGGCTTGCGCGTGCCGCTCGTGCAGGCGCCGATGGTCGGCGCGACCACGGCCGCGATGGTCGCCGCCGCATCGAACGCCGGCGCGCTCGGCAGCCTCGGCGCCGGCGCATTCGACCCGGACCGCATCGCCGCCGAAGTCGACGCGATCCGCGCGGCGACCGATCGTCCGTTCGCCATCAACCTGTTCGTGCTGCCCGACACCGCAGCCGATGCGGCGACCGTCGCGCGTGCGCTCGCCGCGATCGATCCGCTGAACGCGGTGCTCGGCCTGCCGCCGGGCACCGCGCCCGCACGGTACGCGCCCGACTTCCGCGCGCAGCTCGATGCACTCGTCGCACTGCGTGTGCCGGTCGCGAGCTTCACGTTCGGCGTGCTCGACGCGGCCGACGTCGCGCGCCTGAAGGCTGCGGGCACGTACGTGATCGGCACGGCGACGCACGTCGCCGAAGGGCTCGCGTGGCAGGCGGCCGGCGCCGACGCGCTGTCCGCGCAGGGCGCCGAAGCCGGCGGCCATCGCGGCACGTTCATCGGCCCGGCCGAGCACGCGCTGATCGGCACGCTCGCGCTCGTGCCGCAGCTCGTCGATGCGACCGGGCTGCCGGTGCTCGCGGCGGGCGGCATCATGGACGGCCGCGGCATTGCCGCGGCGCTCGCGCTCGGCGCGCAGGCCGCGCAGCTCGGCACCGCGTTTCTGCCGTGCGCGGAAAGCGCGATCGCGGCGGACTGGAAGGCGCGGCTGCTCGCGTGCGACGACACGTCGACGCAGGTCACGCGCGCGATCACCGGGCGCCACGCACGCGGGCTGCGCAACGCGCTGATGACGCGCCTCGGCGAACGGCTCGACGACGTCGCGCCGTATCCCGTGCAGAACGCGCTCACGCAGCCGCTGCGCCAGGCGGCCGCGCGCGCGAATGACGGCGACTATCTGTCGCTGTGGGCCGGGCAGGGCGCGGCGCTCGCACGCCGGCGCGGCGATGCGCTGACGACCGCGCAACTGGTCGATGCGCTCGCGGCCGAATGGCGCGCGGCAGCCTGAATGCGTTCGTATTGCACGCCGAAACGCGCGTGCCGTCACGCGCGTTTCATTCAATGAACGCGCGCACCCAATACCGATTCGAAAAGGCGCGGAAACGCTTTAAAAGTCCCTTTCAAAAGCCCTCGGGTAATTAGCGGAAACCCTTATCCGGCGGGGCTTCCAGCCGTTTTCGAGCGAGCCCTCCAGTGCGCTCGTGGCGGTAGTGTTACCACTAACTCAAAAAAGTCCCACAAATTAATTTGATCACCTACACTGCGCGCAAGCACGGGCGGGCAGCTGCTAAAAGCGGCTGTTTCACGTGCTTGAGGCCAAGTGCATGAACGATGCAACCGGCGAATCGTCCAGTGATGCAAACACAGGGATGGCAGCGGGGCACCGGGCGATGGCGTTTATTGGGACCGAAACTGGAGACTTACATGAATATCAAGATGCAAAAGCTGTTGCCGATCACCGCGGCGGCGATGCTGTGCGCTGCAGCCGCAAGCAACGCGTCCGCCGATCAAGTCGTCAAGATCGGCCACGTCGCGCCGTTGACGGGCGGCATTGCACACCTGGGCAAGGACAACGAAAACGGTGCACGTCTCGCAGTCGAGGAGATCAACGCGAAGGGACTGACGATCGGCGGCCAGAAGATCACGCTGCAGTTCGACCCGCAGGACGACGCGGCCGATCCGCGTCAGGCGACGCAGGTTGCGCAGAAGCTCGTCGATGACAAGGTCGTCGCGGTCGTCGGCCACCTGAACTCGGGCACGTCGATCCCGGCATCGAAGATCTACAGCGATGCGGGCATCGTGCAGATCTCGCCGTCGGCGACGAACCCCGCCTACACGCAGCAAGGCTTCAAGACGACGTATCGCGTCGTCGCGACCGACGCGCAGCAGGGCCCGGCACTCGCGAACTACGCGCATTCGAAGGGCATCAAGAGCGTCGCCGTGGTCGACGATTCGACGGCCTACGGCCAGGGCCTCGCGAACGAATTCGAGAAGAAGGCGAAGGCGCTCGGCCTGAAGGTGGTGTCGCACGACGCGACGAACGACAAGGCGGTCGACTTCCGCGCGATTCTGACGAAGATCAAGGGTGAAAACCCCGACGCGATCATGTACGGCGGCATGGACGCGACCGGCGGCCCGTTCGCGAAGCAGGCGAAGCAGCTCGGCCTGCGCGCGAAGATCTTCGCGGGCGACGGCGTGTGCACGGAAAAGCTGGCCGACCTGGCCGGCGATGCGACCGACAACGTCGTGTGCTCGGAAGCCGGTGCATCGCTCGAGAAGATGCCGGGCGGCGCCGCGTTCAAGGCCAAGTACGAGAAGCGCTTCGGCCAGCCGATCCAGATCTATGCGCCGTTCACGTATGACGCCGTGTACATCATCGTCGACGCGATGAAGCGCGCGAACTCGACCGATCCGGCGAAGATCGTCGCGGCGATGCCGGCGACGAACTACACGGGTGTGATCGGCACGACGACCTTCGATTCGAAGGGCGACCTGCGGCACGGCGTGATTTCGCTGTACAACTACAAGAGCGGCAAGAAGACGCTGCTCGACGAAGTGAAGATGTAACGCGACAAGCGGTCAACAGCAGGGGTGAAAACGCGCATGCGGCGACGCATGCGCGTTTTCTTTTGTGCCGGCGCGCCGCTCAGATCTTCAGATGCGCGAGCACCTTCGGCGCCACGATCGCGACGAGCGCCGCGCAGAGCGCGACGACGGACAGGCCGATGGACAGATTCGCGGCCTGCGCGACCGCGCCGATCACGACCGGCCCGAACAGCAGTCCGAAGTACGCGAGGCCGGCGACGTGCGCGAGGCCTTCGGCCGCGTGGATGCCTTTCACGCGCGCGGCGGCGGCAAACAGCACGGGCATCATGTTCGCGAGGCCGAGCCCCATCAGCGTGAAGCCGATCAGCACGGCCGCCGCGTGCGGCACCAGCAGCGCGCCGATCATCCCCGCGCAGGCGAGCGACGCGCTCGCGAACACGAGCTGCGGCGCGCCGAATCGCGCGCGCACCGCGTCGCCCGCGAAGCGCGCGGCGGCCATCCCGCCGGAGAACGCCGCGTACGCGGCGCTCGCCGCAGCGGGGCTCGCGGCGACGACGTCGCGCATGTAGACGGTCGCCCAGTCGTACATCGCGCCTTCGGCGATGAGCGCGACGAGTGCGATCCCGCCGAGCATCCACAGTGCGGGCGAGCGCCAGCGGTTGCCGCTGCCGTGCGCTTCGTCGTGATGCGGGACGTGCGGCAGCACGGCCGGGCTCGCCGCGACGAGTACGGCCGCGCAGGTGGCGGCCGCGAGTGCGAGATGCACGGCCGGCGACATCCCGGCCGACAGCAGCGCGCCGCCGGCCGCGGCGCCCGCCATCCCGCCGATGCTGAACATCCCGTGCAGCGACGACATGATCGGCTTGCCGAGCGCGAGTTCGACCGCGCTCGCTTCCGCGTTCATCGCGACGTCCAGCGTCGCCATCGAGAAGCCGAACAGCGCGAGCACGACGAGCAGCATCGGATAGTCGGGCACGACGAGGATCAGTGCCGCGCACGCGGACATCACGAGTCCGCCCGCGAGACACGCGACGCGCGAACCGACGCGCGCGATCCAGCGCGCGATCGTCAGCATCGCGGCGATCGATCCGCCGGCGACCGCGAACAGCGCGATCGACAGCAGCGCGGGGCTGAGCGCGAACTTGTCGCGCACGGTCGGCACGTGGACGCCCCAAGACGCGTACATCATGCCGGCAACGAAGAACAGCGCCATCGTCGCGGTGCGCGCACGCTGGCGAACGGGAAGCGACAGCATGCGGTGCGCGTCGGGCGCGGCGGCGAGATCGGAGGAAGATGGGGACACGGAACGCTCGTTGGAAGTCTGAATGCGCCGGATGACGGGCGCTCGTCTGATTGGTCCGATTCTATCGAACCGCTTGCGCGCTTGCCGAGCGGCGCCGTCCCGCGCGATGCTGCACCGGTTTGGCGCATGACGGCCGGACGGGCCGACGGCCCATGCGCGGCACGCTCGGCCGCGAGTAACATCGGAGCGCAGGCGGCGCGCCGACGCGCCGCGCGTTCATCGTGGAGCCATCTTGAACATCGATCCCGCCCTCGCCCTGCATCTGCTGCACCGCTGCGCGCTCGGTACGCTCGCGACCCATGCGCGCGAGCCGCAGGGATTTCCGTATCCGACCGTCGTGCCGTTCGCCCCCGACGCCGGCCACCGGCCCGTGATTCTCGTCAGCGCGCTTGCCGAGCACACGCGCAACCTCGTCGCCGATCCGCGCGCCGGATTCCTGGTCGTCGATGCGCGCGACGGCGACGTGCTGAACGCCGAGCGCGCGACGCTGCTCGGCCGCTTCGTCCCGCTCGACGACGATCCGCACGTCGCCGCGCGCTACTGCCGCTACGAGCCGGACGCCGCGCGCTATCTGGCACTCGGCGACTTCACGTTCCGGGCGCTGGAGGTCGAGCGGCTGCGCTATATCGGCGGCTTCGGCCGGATGGGCTGGGTCGACGGCACGGGCCTCGACACGCTGCCGCCGCTCTCGTTCGACGACGAGCAGGAACTGTGGGCCGCATACGAAGCCGGCGCCGAGCGTCGCGACGGGCTGGAGCTGCTCGGCGTGGACCGTTACGGCGCGGACTGGCGATACGACGGGCGCCGCATCCGGACGTCGTTCGACATGCCGCAGGCCGACTTGCGCGCCCTGCGCGAACGGCTGCTCGACTGCGCGCGAAATGCGGCGTGATGTCGCGGCGTGCCGGCTCGTACGCGGTGCAACGATTTTCCGAAATTGTCGCCGGATGAAAGTTTTGATTTTTACGCATGTCGGGTAATTGCGTATGTTGATAGACCGAATCGACAACCGGTAATGTCCTAATCTCGACACCGGTTCGTAACATTTTGAGAAAGTTCGTAGCCGGTCAAAATGACGGGCCTGAATTACAATCGACATCGGGATTTTCATGAATCCCTCTTCTCTCAATTCTTTTTTGTGCTAATCTCTGCCTTCAAAATCCGAGGCACATATATTTCATGAGTGGTGAGCCGGCTGCAGACCGGCGCCATTGGTCAGATCGAAAGGAAAACTATGTCTTCTTACAAGGACCTGCTGGCCCAGCGGGAGAAGCTGGAGAAGCAAATCGAAGAAGCGAAGGCGCGTGAATACGCCGAAGTACTCAACGACGTGAAGCAGAAAATCGCCGACTACGGCTTTTCGCTCGCGGAACTCGGCCTGAGCCGCGCGAAGGCCGGCAAGGTCGGCCGCCCGCGCGCCGGTGTGGCGGCAAAATATCGCGATCCGGAAACGGGCGCGACGTGGTCGGGCCGCGGCAAGCCGCCGCGCTGGATCGCCGGCAAGAATCGCGAACAGTTTGCGATTTAAACACGCGCTTACATCGCTCATTCAGGCAGAAGAGCCGCGTGCCGTTGAGGCGCACGGCTCTTTTGTTTTCAAGGCGTCCGCCTGCGGCTGTCGTGATTTGTAACAAAAGTGTCACAAAGCGGCGTGAATGAAAATGCGATGCGTTCGCATAAGCAATTGATTTGAATGGGAAATTTCGTGTTATCGAGATATGGAGCGGGTCGCGTTTGATAGAATCACGTATCCACACCGATATCTCGTATTCCATGTCTACCTTTACCGGCGACGCGCAAAGTGCGGATAAGCACGCGGTCGCGCGCAAGAGTACCTTCGTCAGTATCGTGCTGAATGTCGTACTGGCGACATTTCAGATCGCGGTCGGCGTGATTGCACATTCGCAGGCATTGATTGCCGACGGCGTGCACTCGATTTCCGATTTGATCTCCGATTTTGTCGTGCTGGTTGCGAATCGGCACAGCGGCGCGGTGCCCGATGCCGACCACAATTACGGACACAGTCGCTACGAGACCGTCGCTTCGCTGTTTCTCGGCGCGATCCTGATCGCGGTCGGAATCGGCATGTTATGGCGCGGCGGCGAGCGCCTCGTGCATCTTGAGACCATTCCGCCCGTGCATTTTTCCGCGCTGCTCGTCGCGCTGACGGTACTCGTGTCGAAGGAAGCGCTGTTCCGCTACATGCTGCGCGAAGCGCGACGCGTGCGCTCCGCGATGCTCGTCGCCAATGCGTGGCATGCGCGTTCGGATGCCGCATCGTCGCTCGTCGTCGCGATCGGCATCGTCGGCAGCCTGTTCGGCTTCCGGCTGCTCGACCCGATCGCGGCCGCGATCGTCGGCTTCATGGTCGCACGCATGGGCTGGACGTTCGGCTATGACGCGCTGCAGGATCTGTCCGATCGCGCGCTGAGCCTGGCGGAGACTGCCGAGATCCGCGCGCTGCTCGCGGCGACGCCCGGCGTGCGCGACGTGCACGATCTGCGCACGCGCAAGATGGGCGACGCGGCGCTCGTCGACGCGCATATCCTCGTCGATCCGATGATTTCCGTGTCCGAAGGCCACTACATCGCCGAAACGGCGCGTGCGCGCGTGCTGGCCGATCCGCGCGTGCTCGACGCGCTGATTCACGTCGATCCGGAGAACGACGCGGCACGCCGTCCGGCGCTCGCGCTGCCGCCTCGCGACGAAATCGCGACGCGGCTCGAAGCGGCGCTCGCGCAGCGCGGGCTGCGCGCCACCGCGATCAATCTGCATTACCTGAGTACGGGCCTCGAAATCGACGTGACGCTGCCCGCGGAGACAGGCTCCGACGCGGCGCTCGCCGACAAGCTCGACATCGATGCGCTGAAGCGCCAGTTCGGCGCGCGCCGCATCGGCTTCACGCGCGCGCTGCCGGCGCACGCATGAACGACGGCCGCGCGGCGCGGCGCTGCGCGCGGCCCGCCCGCCGATCAAAGCGGCAACTGCGTGTCGAACTTGATTTCGCGCAGCACGACGCTCGTGCGGACCTGCGAGACGGCGGGAATCTTGAAGATGCGTTCGTGCAGGAACACGTCGTAGGCCTTGATGTCGGGCGCGACGATCTTGAGGATGTAGTCGGCTTCGCCGGTCGTGCTGTAGCACTCGGTGACTTCCGGGCAGGTCGCGATCTCGCGCTCGAACTGCTCGACGCCGCCCTCGTTATGGCGCGTCAGATGCACGTGCGCGAGCGCGCAGACGTGCAGCCCGAGCTTCTCGCGATCGAGCAGCGCGGTGTAGCGCTGGATCACGCCCGACTGTTCCATGTCCTTGATGCGGCGCCAGCACGGCGTGCTCGACAGGCCGACCTGGTCGGAGATTTCCTGCACGGAGCGGCGCGCGTCGAGCTGCAACAGGCGAAGGATTTTTTGCGAAAAGGAATCGAGCGTCACCTGCGCCTCCATGCGGCAGCTACAACACGCTGAATGTTAGAGGGCCGCGAAAGGAAAGGCAATCTGACGTGCCGTCGGTGAGCGAGATTCCCTAATTTGTCCGTGGATCCGTGGGAGATCGTCCCGCGCCCGCGTCGTCGGACCGATCGGTGTCCGATACGGCGAGGCCCGCAAGCGCGGCCTGCTGGCGGCGCAGGTCGGCCAGCATGTTGCAGAACAGCGCGCCTTGCTCGATCGCGTCGTCGAGCGCGACGTGCGTGTGCGGATGATCGTCGAACCAGTGCTTCGGAAAGCGCGGCTTGATGGCCTTGCGGTACGGCAGCCCCGTCATCGCGAACGCGAGCGTCTTGATGTCGAGCGCCGACCACGAGAACGGGCAGCGTCCCGCGAAGCGCATCATGTACCAGAACATGAACGTGAAGTCGAAGCCGGCGGGCATCGCGACGAACACCGGTTTGCCGGGCAGCGCCTCGACCCATTCGACGTACGCGACGAGCGCCGCTTCCGGCGCCTGCAGGTTCTGCCGGCACGCGGCCCAGGCGTCGGGCTCCGTCTTCCACCACGCTTCCTGCACGGGATGCGCGTGCGCGCCGGGCAGCGTCTCGAGGTTCGCCGAGAAGGTGGCGATCAGCTGTTTGTCTTCCGTATAGGCGGCCGACGCGAAGCTCAGCATCGAGTGCGGGCCGGGGATCGGGCCGTCCGCTTCGACGTCGGTGCTGACGTAGATTTCGGGAATCGCGGTCTGGTTCATCCGAACACCTTGTCCGACACGAACGGGTTCGTGCGGCGCTCGTCGCCGAACGTCGACACGGGGCCGTGGCCCGGCACGAACGTCACGTCGTCGCCGAGCGGCCACAGCTTCTCCTTGATCGAGCGGACGAGGTCCGCATGATTGCCGCGCGGAAAATCGGTGCGGCCGATCGAGCCGGCGAACAGCACGTCGCCGACGATCGCGACGCGATGCGCGCGACTGAAGAACACGACGTGGCCCGGCGTATGGCCCGGGCAGTGATAGACCTCGAGCGTTTCGTCGCCGAACTGCACGGTGTCGCCGTCGTTCAGCCAGCGATCGGGCTCGAACGCTTCCGCGGCCGGGAAGCCGAAGCGCTCGCTCTGCGTCGGCAGCTTCTCGATCCAGAAGCGCTCGTCTTCCTGCGGCCCTTCGATCGGCACGCCGTAGTGCGTCGCGAGCGTCTTCGCGCCCGCGCAGTGATCGATGTGCCCGTGCGTGAGCAGCACCTTGTCGACCTGCACGTTCTGCCGCGCGATCTCCTGTTCGATCCGTTCGAGGTCGCCGCCCGGATCGACGACGGCGGCGCGGCCCGTCTTCTCGCAGACGAGCAGCGAGCAATTCTGCTGGAACGGCGTGACCGGAATGAGCGTGACTTTCATGGAAGCACCGGCGGCTAAAAGGATCGATTGTACCGGTCGGGCGCGTGGGCTGCCGGCCGTGCGGCGGCGTGCAGGGCCGTTGTTCGGGCAATCCCGCAGCATCCCGATGGTTACCGCCATAGAGAGAATCAATGGTCCGCGCGGGGCGCTTTTCGAGACGCGATTTTGATTTATGTATAATGCGGCCCATTGCGCGTGAATTTCACGCAATTCGCTGGTGTTCCGGCCCCGTCAGAGAGGGGTGTCGGGTTCACCGTCAAGCATCAGCCGCCGGGGGTTTCCGGCGGTGTATCCAGCACCGTGCATTCGGTGCTCACGTCTTGTCCGGCCGGGCGCTGCGCGCCCGCCTGCGGCCTTGCTGCCGCGCCGCCGGACGGGGCCTGTGCCGCCGTTCCTGTGCGTCATCGTATCGACGCGCGCGAACGTGAAAGCCATGTTCGATGGCGGCATGTGGGGTCTGGTCAGGCTGCCGGGGACAGGTTGCGCCAGACGTGAAAGCTAATCAGGACGGTTGCGGCACAGACGAAAGCCGCGCCCATGCAAGCCGCCCGCTCGCGCTCGAGCGGGACGTGCACGCATTTGCCGTCCGGGCTGCGTATCCGCGTCGCGAAACAGCGTCAGGAACAGGCGGCCCGAACCAGAAGGCGACACGTCGATGAATTTACGACTTCCGAATCGATTCGGGACCATTGCTTTATTTTTTGCGCTCGCGGGCTGTGCGGTGCCACCCAGCCAGACCACCGGGAGCGCGTCGCAGAAGAACGCGGTCGACAAGACGGCCGCGGCCGCGAAAGCGGACGATCAGCAACCGCTCAATTTCGATTCCGCGCTGGCATCGATGCCGGCCACCGGCAGCGACGACGCGAAGAAATCGTCGCTGGCCGACGCCGAGCCGATCGACGGCAAGGACGTCTCCGATTTCCGCCAGACCGGGCGCGCATCGTGGTACGGGAAGGGCTTCCACGGCCGCCGCACGGCGAACGGCGAGCGCTTCAACATGAACGCGTTCACGGCCGCACACCGGACGCTGCCGCTGTCGTCGTACATCAAGGTGACCAACGCGTCGAACGGCAAGTGGGTCGTCGTGAAGGTCAACGATCGCGGGCCGTTCAAGCGCGGCCGCGTGCTCGACCTGTCGTATGCGGCCGCGAAGGTGATCGGCCTCGTGCACGCCGGCACCGGCCGCGTGAAGATCGAAGGGCTCTCGCCGCAGGAAGCGCGCGAGGCGCGCGACGAGATGCTCGCGTCGATCTCGTCGAAGTAACGTCGCGGAGCGTTTCCGCATGCAGAAGGGCTGCCGTCGGCAGCCCTTCGTCATTGATGCGCGGTGCGTGTGCGCCCGCCGTCAACCTTCCTTCAGCGCCAGTGCGCGCGCATAGAGCGCGTTGCGCGACGCGCCCGTCAGCGCAGCCGCGAGTTTCGCCGCGCTCTTCACCGGCACTTCTTCCAGCAGCAGCTTGAGCAGCGCGTCGTGCGCGGTGTCGTCTGCGTCGTCGCGCGCGGCCGGCGCGCCTTCGACGACCAGCACGAATTCGCCGCGTTGCCGGTTCGCATCGCCGGCGAGCCAGCTCTGTCCTTCGGCCAGCGTGCCGGCGAACAGCTGCTCGTGTAGCTTCGTCAGTTCGCGCGCGATCAGCAGCCGGCGCGCGGGGCCGAACGCGCCGGCGAGCGCGTCGACCGTTTCCGCGATCCGGTGCGGCGCTTCGTAAAACACCAGCGCGTACGGATGCGACGCGAGCGCCTGCAGTGCGGCCGCGCGCTGCTTCGCCTTCGGCGGCAGGAAGCCTGCAAACGTGAACGCGCCGGCCCAGTCGCCGGCCACGCTGAGCGCCGTCACGGCCGCGCTCGCACCGGGCAGCGGAATCACCGCGAAACCGGCGGCGCGCACTGCGTCGACGAGCCGCGCGCCGGGGTCCGAGATGCCGGGCGTGCCGGCGTCCGATACGTACGCGACGCGCTCGCCGGCGCGCAGCAGCTCGATCACGCGCAGCGCGGCTTCGCGCTCGTTGTGTTCGTGCACGGCGACGAGCGGCTTCGAGATGCCGTAACGCGCGAGCAGCTGGCCCGTGTTGCGTGTGTCTTCGGCGGCGATGCGATCGACGAGGCCGAGCACGTGCAGCGCGCGCAGCGTGATGTCGGCGACGTTGCCGATCGGCGTCGCGACGACGTAGAGGGCGGCTTCCGGGTAGTGCTGCGTGTGCGCGAGTTCGAGGAGGGCAGTCATGGCAGGCAATGCGCGCGATCGCCGCGCAAGCGGAACAAGGACGGCATTGTGCCACGCGCGCGCCGCGCGGCCGGACGACGCGTGCGCGGCCGACAACTTTTCCTGCGCGGCGCGATCCAAGCCGATCGGCGCCGCGTTCGAGTTGCGCGCGCGGCAGTTCCTCGCGCGCCGCGGGCTCGCGTTCGTCGCAGCGAACGTGACGATGCGCGGCGGCGAACTCGATCTCGTGATGCGCGACGCCGACGGCACGCTCGTGTTCGTCGAAGTGCGCGCGCGACGCAGTACGCGGCACGGCGGCGCGGCCGCGAGCGTCGGTGCGCGCAAGCGGCAGCGGCTCGTCGCCGCGGCGCTGCGCTTCTGGGCGCATCACGATCCGGCGGCCGCGTGCCGGTTCGACGTGATCGCGTTCGAGGCCGGGCGGCTCGTCTGGCTACGCGATGCATTTCGTGCCGACGATGCGTAGTCGCGAGCTGTGACGAGATGTAAAGAGTTCTTGCCGGACCGCGGGACACGGTGCCGGAGTACGGTAAACTCGCCGCACTCACGATGTGTCGCGCGACGCGCCGAAGCGTGCTGCGCGCCCAGTTCACCAGGAATCGATGTCAGTCGAACGTATTCAGCAACATTTCCGCGACAGTGCCGCGCTTCATGCGGAAGCCGCCGACACGCTGTCGCTGCCGATCGCAGCCGCGGTCGACGCGATGTTCGCCGCACTGGCGAACGGCAACAAGATCGTCGCGTGCGGCGACGGCCCGTCGGCCGCCGCAGCGCACTACCTCGCCGTGTCGCTGGTCGGCGGCTTCGAGCGCGAGCGTCCGGGCCTGCCCGCGATCGCGCTCGGCACCGATGCGTCGCAGGCCGGCCTCGCCGGCGCGGCGGCCGCCGATCAACTGTTCGCGCAACAGGTGCGCGTGCTCGGCCAGACCGGCGACATCCTGCTGGTGCTCGATTCGGGCGGCGCCTCGCCGCGCGTGCTCGCGGCGATCGACGAAGCGCACGAGCGCGAGATGACCGTCGTCGCGCTGACGGGCGGCAGCGGCCATGCAGTCGCGGCCGCGCTGTCCGACACCGATATTGCGATCAGCGTGCCCGCCGTCCGGGCGGCGCGCATTCACGAAGTCCATCTGCTGACCATCCACTGCCTGTGCGACGGCATCGACGCGATGCTGCTGGGTGAGGATTGAACGAAGGAGAGCCGTCGATGAATCAAAGCCGCGTCAAACAGACGCTCGTCAGAACCACGCTGCTCGCCGCGCTGACGGCGGGCCTCGCCGTGTCGCTGCAGGGCTGCGTGCTCGGGGTGGTCGGTGCGGCAGCCGGCGGCGGCGCGCTGATCGCGACCGACCGCCGCACGCTCGGCGCGCAGACCGAAGATCGCGAGATCCAGGTCAAGGCGCTCACGCAGATCAACAACGGGCTGCCCGATCAGTCGCACGTGAACGTGACGGTGTTCAACCGCCGCGTGCTGCTGACCGGCGAAGTGCCGAACGATGCATCGAAGCAGCGCGCCGAGGAGATCGTGCGCGGCATCAACAACGTGAACGGGATCGTCAACGAGCTGTCGGTCGAGCCGGCGGCGTCGCTGTCGTCGCGCGCGAACGACTCGTATCTCGAAGGGCGCGTGAAGTCCGAGCTGATCGCGACGAAGGGCATCTCGGCGAACAACTACAAGGTCGTCAGCGAGCGCGGCAACATCTATCTGATGGGCCTCGTGACGGTCGACGAAGGCAATCGCGGCGCCGAGGCGGCGAGCCAGGTGCCCGGTGTCGAGAAGGTCGTGAAGGTATTCCAGTACATCAAGCCGCAGGATGCGCAGGCGCTGCAGGCCGCGGCGCCGAGCGACGCGTCGGGCACGCAGGCCGCGGCCGCGCCGGCCGACGCGGCGACCGTCGGCGCGGTGCCCGATGCGTCGGTGCAGTCCACGCCGCTGCAGCCGCCCGCGCCGATCTCGAATTCGTCGGGCGTGCATCCGGGCAACCCGAAGGCGACGCCGCAATGAGGGCTGCGCCGATGAAGTCGTTCAGGCAGGTGGCACGCCGCATCGTGCAGGGCGCCGTGGCGGCGTCGCTCGTCGGTGCGTGGGGCGCGAGCGCGCACGCGCAGGTCGGCGACGGGCTCAGGGTCGCGCGCAGCAACGCCTGCCTGGGCTGTCACGCGGTCGACCGGAAGCTCGTCGGCCCGTCGTTCAAGGACATCGCCGCGCGCTACAAGGGCGATCCGCAGGCCGTCGCGAAGCTGTCGAAGAAGGTGAAGGACGGCGGCTCGGGCGTCTGGGGCGCGATTCCGATGCCTGCGCACCCGCGGATGAGCGATGCCGATCTGCGCTCGGTCGTCGAATGGGTGCTGGCCGGCGCGCCGCAAAAGTAACGTTCGGCGGGCCGCCGCGCGCGATCTTGCGCGGGCGCAAGCGCTTGGGGGCAACCCTATTGCCAAGCGCGGAAATGCGTGTGTATGATGACGGTTTGTTGGGGCGGTAGCTCAGCTGGGAGAGCGTCGCGTTCGCAATGCGAAGGTCGGGAGTTCGATCCTCCTCCGCTCCACCAACGAATTCGAAGGGCTCGATCGCAAGATCGAGCCCTTTTTGTTTATGCGCGCCGCCGCCCTAGCGCCGCCCGAAACTCGGCCGCTTCGGATCGTACGTCCAGCCCGGCACGAGATACCGCATCGCAACCGCATCGTCGCGCGCGGTGCCGCCCACCTGCCGGTACAGCGCATGCGCGGCTTCGACCTGCGCGAGGTCCAGCTCAATCCCGAGCCCCGGCCGCTCCGGCACGGCGACCTTGCCGCCGACGATCTCGAGCGGTTCGCGCGTGAGCCGCGCATCGCCTTCCTGCCAGATCCAGTGCGTGTCGATCGCGGTGATCGTGCCCGGCGCCGCGGCTGCCGCATGCGTGAACATCGCGAGCGACACGTCGAAGTGATTGTTCGAGTGCGAGCCCCACGTGAGCCCCCAGTCGCGGCACAGCTGCGCGAGCCGCACCGAGCCCTGCATCGTCCAGAAGTGCGGGTCGGCGAGCGGAATGTCGACGGCCTGCAGCCGCACCGCATGATCCATCTGCCGCCAGTCGGTCGCGATCATGTTGGTCGCGGTCGGAATGCCGGTCGCGCGGCGGAATTCGGCCATCACTTCGCGTCCCGAATAGCCGGCTTCCGGCCCGCACGGATCTTCCGCATACGCGAGCAGGTGGCCTTGCCCGCGGCACAGCGCGATCGCTTCGTCGAGCGACCAGGCGCCGTTGGGATCGAGCGTCACGCGCGCGTCGGGAAAGCGCGCCTTGATCGCCGCGATCGCTTCCATCTCGTCGGCGCCGTCCATCACACCGCCCTTCAGCTTGAAATCGGCGAATCCATAGCGTTCGACCGCGGCCTCCGCCTGCCGCGCGATCGCGGCCGGCGTCAGCGCCTCGTCGTTGCGCAGCCGGAACCAGGGCTCGCTCGCGTGCGCCTCGTCGCGGTACGGCAGATCGGTGCGGCGCCGGTCGCCGATATAGAACAGATACGCGAGCATCGGCACCGCGTCGCGCTGCTGACCTTCGCCGAGCAGCGCGGCAACCGGCACGTCGAGATACTGGCCAAGCAGGTCGAGCAGCGCGGCCTCGATCGCCGTGATCACGTTGTCGAGCCGCAGGTTGATCTCGTGCGGCTGGCGCAGCACCGCGGCTTCGCCGGCCGACGTGACCTCGTGCCGGATCGTGCGCCCCGCGCCCGCGGCCGGGCCGGACAGCGCCGCGCGCACCGCGTTCAGCGTCGCCTGGTAGCGGCCGATCGGCTGGCCGACGACGAGATCGATCATGCGCTCGAGCGCGTGCCGGATGCCTTCGCCGCCCGGCACTTCGCCGACGCCGGTGCGTCCGCTGCTGTCGTCGAGTATCACGAGGTTGCGCGTGAAATACGGTGCGTGCGCGCCGCAGAGATTGAGCAGCATGCTGTCGCGACCGGCGACGGGAATCACCTGCATCCGCGTGACGCGCGGCGTGCCGGCATGACGGGCTTCGGACATCGTTCGGGGTTCCTCTCGAAAGCGGGCGGCCGGCCGCGCCGGCTCGGCCCGCGTCGGTTCAACGAAGCTCGACGCGGCGGATCTCGCCGACGACGAACAGATAACAGATCACCGCGACGAGCGCGTGCGCGCCGACATAGACCAGCGCGCCGTTGAACGACCCGCTGCGGTCGACGATATAGCCGATCGCGATCGGCGTCGTGATGCTCGACAGGTTTCCGCAGGTGTTCAGCAGCGCGCCGCTGAGCCCGGCGATCTGGCGCGGTGCGGTATCGGCGTTGACGGCCCAGCCGAGCGCGCCGAGCCCCTTGCCGAAGAACGACAGCGCCATGAACAGCACGACGAGCACGTGAGAATCCGTGTAGTTGCAGACGATCATCGACATCGACAGCAGCATCCCGATCACGATCGGCACCTTGCGCGCGGCCGACAGCGAGCGGCCGTGCCGCAGCAGCGCGTCGGAGACGATGCCGCCGAGAATGCCGCCGAGGAACCCGCACACGGCCGGGATCGACGCGACGAGCCCCGCATTGAGAATCGACATCCCGCGCGCCTGCACGAGATAGACGGGAAACCACGTGATGAAGAAGTAGGTGAGCGCGTTGATGCAGTACTGCGCGACGTAGACGCCGATCAGCATCCGGCTCTTCAGCAGCGCCTTCACGTGCCGCAGCGACGGCCCGCCGTCGCGCGCGCCGCTCGTCTGATCGATGTTGACGAGCGCGCCGCCGTCCGCGAGATAGTCGAGTTCGGCACGGTTGATCTGCGGATGGTCCTTCGGATCGTAGACGGTGCGCCGCCAGACCGCGACGAACGCGAAGCCGAGCACGCCCATCACCGCGAATACCGATTGCCAGCCGAACGCGTGCACGAGCCAGCCCATCAGCGGCGCGAACACGACGGTCGCCGCATACTGCGCGGCATTGAAGATGGCCGACGCGGTGCCGCGCTCGGCGGCCGGAAACCACGCGGACACGATCCGGCTGTTGGCGGGAAACGACGGTGCTTCCGCTGCGCCGACGAGAAAGCGCAGCCCGAACAGCAGCGCGAACGCGGCCGCGCCGCCGAAGAAGCCGATCGCGCCTTGCAGCAGCGTGAACAGCGACCAGAAGAAGATGCTGAACGCGTAGACGATGCGCGAGCCGTAGCGGTCGAGCAGCCAGCCGCCGGGCAGCTGCGCGACTACGTACGACCAGCCGAACGCGGAGAAGATGAAGCCGATCTGCACGTGGTTCAGATGCAGGGCGCGCGCGAGGCTCGGGCCGGCGATCGAGATCGCCGCGCGATCCGCGTAGTTGATCGTCGTGACCGCGAACAGCACGGTCAGCACGAGCCAGCGCACGCGTGTGCGCCGGGCCGTTGCCGACGCGGACGCCGGCAGCGCGTGAAGCGGATTCATGCTGTCTCCTCCGAGGCGGAAGGCGGGCCGTCCTGCGGCCGGCGCGTCGATGTGCGCGCGATCTGTCGTGTCGCGACGCCCGGGCCGGGCGAGCGGGCGGGCGTCCGGGTCATTCTGTCACGGCGACATTTGCACATTCATGCCAATTGCTGACTTGATCGATTCAGCAATTGAATCGTTCGCGACGACGGCGACCGGCGCGAACAATTTTTATCCGGGTGATATTGACATCCGATTTATACCCGGATAAAAATGTCGCTACTCCGATTTTGCATCCAAGGCGACCGCGATGACTGCGACTCCGTTTCTCCCTTCCTATACCGCGTTCGACGGCCATCGCCGCATCGCGTCGGGCCCGCTCGCGACGGTGGCGGTCGCGGTCAAGCGCATCGCCGGCGACGGCATGGCCGGCACGGTCCTGATCTTCGACGATGCGACGGGGCGCTCGATCGACCTCGACCTGCGCGGCACGGCCGACGAAGTGCGCGCGCGTCATGCGCCGCCGGCGCGCGATGCCGCGCAGGACGCAGGCATCGCCCGCGATCCTGTCGGCGCGGCCGAACAACGCGGCCGCGGCCGGCCGAAGCTCGGCGTCGTATCGCGCGAGGTCACGCTGCTGCCGCGCCATTGGGACTGGCTCGCCGCGCAGCCGGGCGGTGCATCGGTCGCGCTGCGCAAGCTCGTCGAAGACGCGCGCCGCACGCATGCGGCCGCCGACCGGCGGCGCGACGCGCAGGCGCGCGCCTATCACTTCATGTCGGCGCTGGCCGGCGATCTGCCCGGTTTCGAGGAAGCGGCGCGCATGCTGTATGCGAACGATCTCGCGCGGATGGCCGAACTGATCGCCGGCTGGCCGGAGGATGTGCGCGACCACGCGCTCGCGCTGGCGCGCGGCGAGCTGCCGCCGTCGACGGAAACGTGCTGAGCGCGCGCGCCGTGCATCACCGCGCGCGCAACGCATCGACGATGTTCAGCCGCGCGGCGCGCAGCGCCGGCAGGAAGCCGCCGACGAGCCCCATCACGAGCGAGAACAGCAGCGTCTTGACGACGATCGCCGGCGTCAGCACGAAGCGGAACGACAGGTCCGAGAAGGTCTGGAAGTTGGTCGTCGAGAACGAGGCGAACTGCATCAGCGACGCGCAGGCGAGCCCCGCGACGCCGCCGACGAAGCCGAGCAGCAGCGCTTCGAGCAGGAACGCCGCGAGCACGTTCGCGCGCTTGAAGCCGAGCGCGCGCAGCGTGCCGATCTCGGCGGTGCGGTTCGCGACCGACGCATACATCGTGATCGTCGCGCCGATCATCGCGGCGATCGAGAAGATCGTCGACAGCGTGATTCCGAGGATGTTGATGAAGGTCGACAGCGCCTTCGACTGATCGCCGTAGAACGTCTGCTCGCGCTTGGCTTCGTCGGTCAGCCGCGGATCGACGTCGATGTCGGCCTTGAAGCGCGCGAAGCCGTCGGCGCTCGGAATGCGCAGCACCATCGACGAATAGCTGGTGCGCCGGAACGACTGCATCAACTGATCGACGTCGCCCCAGATTTCCGAATCGAAGCCGCTGCCGCCCGCGTCGAACACGCCGACGATGGTCCAGTCGCGCTGCGCGAAATGCAGGCGGTCGCCGAGCTGCGTGCCGCTGAAGCCTTTCGCGACCGCGCTGCCGACGATGATTTCCGACGAGCCCGGCGCGAACATGCGGCCCGCCTTGAGTTGCACGCGCGGGCGCAGCGCGAGCCCGGCCGGCGACACGCCGCGGATCACGACGTTCGACGGCTTGCCGGTCGACGTCTTCACGAGCGAGATCAGCACGACCGCTTCCTTCGACACGAGCGGCCGGCCGTCGGCGCCGAGCGCGACGGCCGGATGCATCTCGAGCGCGTTCGCCTGCTGATGATCGATCGCGCTCTGGATTTCGGTCTCCGCGCCCTTGCGGATCACGACGACGTTGTCGGGCTCGCCGGTCGACACGAGCGTCTGCGTGAGCCCGGCGTCGAGCATCAGCACGGTCGCGAACACGAAGATCACGAGCGCCATCCCGCCGGCGGTCAGCGCGGTGGTGAGGCGGCGCGCCCACAGGTTGCGCGCGATGTAGGTGAGCGGAATCGCCATGCCGCGCCCGTCAGCCGATCGCCCGCAGGCCTTCGACGACGCGCACGCGCGCGGCCTGCCAAGCGGGCACCAGCGCGGCCGCCACGCCGACCGCGACCGAGCAGGCGGCCTGGAGCGCGAGCGTGCGCGCGGACACGTGGAACACCGGGAAGATCCCGCCGGCCGCCTGCTTGAACAGGCTCGCGGCCGGCGGCGTCGCGAGCATGCCGAGGCTGCCGCCGATCGCCGCGATCACGGCCGATTCGCCGAACACGAGCAGCGCGAGGAAGCCGGGCCCGAAGCCGAGCGCCTTCAGCGTTGCGTATTCGGCCGTGCGCTCGCGCGCGCTCATCGCCATCGCGTTCGCCATGACGGCCATGATGATCAGGATCACGACGTAGGACACCAGCCGGATCGCCGCGATGATCTGGTTCGACATCGCGACGAAGCCGAGCTGGAACGCCTGCTCGGTTTCGGTCAGCGTTTCGGCGAGCGAGTTGCGGAACGTCGCGTCGACGTTGCGCGCGATCGCCGCGCCGTCGTCCGGGTTCGCGACGCCGAGCACGAACACGCCGACCTGATCGGCCTGCTTCGGCGTGCGCTGGCGGACCGTTTCATTGAGATAGTCCCAGTGGAACACCAGTTGCCGCGTGATCGTCGATTCGTCGCGCCCGTCGAGGATGCCGCGCACGACGAAATCCCACGTGCCCGGATAGATCGTGCCCTTCAGCGGGATCACGTCGCCGACCTTGAAGCCGAACTGCGTCGCGAGCTGCCGCCCGACGAGACAGCCGCGGCGGTCGCGCGCATAGTCGGCGCGCTGCTGCGCCGGCACGATGAACTCGGGATACAGATCGAGATAGTTGTCCGACACCGCGAAGCTCGCGAAGAAATTCTTCGGATCGCGGTAGATGCCGCCGAACCAGTTCGAGCGGACGATCGCCGTCACGCCGTCGACACCGCGGATCCGGTTCTCGTAGCTGACCGGCAGCGGAAACACGAGCGAGATCGCATTGCGCGTGACGAGCCGGCCGCTCGACGCGGCGGCCGCGCCCGCGTACCACGCGTCGACGACCGTATGCAGCAGCCCGAATGCGAGCACCGCGATGGTCAGGCCGAGCACGGTCAGCAGCGTGCGCAGCCGGTGCCGCAGCGCGTTGCGCGCGATCAGCTTCAGCACGAACATCGCGCGCGCCGGGGCGAACGGTCAGCGGGCATGCCCATCGATCAGCTCCCCTTTTTCGAGATGCACGAGCGATTTCGCGGCCGCGGCCGCATGCGCGTCGTGCGTGACCATGATGATCGTCTTGCCGAGTTCGGCGTTCAGCCGCTGCAGCATCGCGAGCACGTCGGTGGCCGAGGCGCGGTCGAGATCGCCGGTCGGCTCGTCGGCGACGATCAGCGCGGGATCGGTGATCAACGCGCGCGCGATCGCGACGCGCTGCTGCTGGCCGCCCGACAGCTCGGACGGATAGTGCGCGGTCCGCTCGCCGAGATTCACCATGTCGAGCACGAGTTCGACGCGCTCGCGCCGTTCGCGGCGCGACAGCGGCGTCAGCATCAGCGGCAGCTCGACGTTCTCGAACGCGGTCAGCACCGGCATCAGGTTGTAGAACTGGAAGATGAAGCCGACGTTCGCCGCGCGCCATTCGGCGAGCTGCGCTTCCGCGAGCTGCGTGATGTCGAGCCCGCCGACGCGCAGTTCGCCGGCATCCGGCCGGTCGATGCCGGCCACGAGATTGAGCAGCGTGCTCTTGCCGGAGCCGGACGGTCCCATCAGCGCGACGAAGTCGCCTTCGCCGATGTCGAGCGTGATGTCGGTCAGCACGGGCACGATCTGGCTGCCGCGCCGGTACGACTTCGCGACGTGGCGGATCTCGACGAGGGGCGGCGGTGCGGCGCTCACGCTACTTCTTCGCGACGGTCACTTTCGCGCCGTCCTTCAGCGCCGCGCCGGGCGCGAGCACGACCGTGTCGCCGGGCTTCACGCCGCGCACCGCGACCAGCTCGCCGATGCGCGCGCCGCGCGCGACGGGCACCGCGTGCACGGTGTCGTCCTGCAGCGCGAACACGACCGGCCGGCCGTCGCGCTCGACGACGGCGCTCGCCAGCACGGCCGTCACCGGCTGGCGGTCCTGCGCCGAGACGGGCTTCGACAGGAACGCGATCTTCGCGCTCATGTCCGGCAGCACGCGGTCGTCGCGATCGACAAAGCGCACCTTCACGAGCACGGTCGCCTTCGAGCGGTCGACGGTCGGCACGATCCGCGACACGCGGCCCGCGAAGCGCATGTCGGGCAGCGCGTCGAGCTGGATTTCGCACGGCTGCCCGGCGCGGATCTTCGCGATGTTCGATTCGGCGACGTCGGCCTCGACTTCGAGCGTATCCATGTCGGCGATCGTCACGACCGCGCCCTTGCTGTCCGATGCGGACGAGAACGGCGTGATGTTGTCGCCGACGTTCGCGTGCTTCGCCAGCACGATCCCGTCGAACGGCGCGCGGATCACCGTCTGGTCGACGGCGACCTGCGCGGCGCGGGCATTCGCTTCGGCCGACGCGACGGCGGCCTCGCCGCTGTTCACCGACGCGCGCGCCTTGTTGACGCGCGCGGTGTCGGTGTCGAGCTGCGCAGCCGGCACGGCGCCGCGCGGCGCGAGCGCCGCGGTGCGGCGCAGCGCGATCTCGGCATCCTTCAGCTCGGCCTGCTGCACGCCGAGGTTCGCGCGTGCCACCTTCACCTGGGCAAGCGCCTGCGCGAGCGACGCTTCGACGTCGCGGCTTTCGAGCCGCGCAATGATTTCATCCTTCTTCACGCGCGTGCCCTCGAGCACGCCGAGCCATTCGACGCGTCCCTGGCCCTTCGATGCGACGGCTGCCTTGCGCTGCGGGACCACGTAGCCGGTCGCGTTCAGTTGCGTGTCGTTCTGATAGGGATACGCGGACGTGACGGCCGTCGTGTCGACGGTCGGCCGGCGTGTGACGGCGAGGCCTATGGCGAGCGCGACGAGGGCGAGCGCGGCGGCCGCCGCATAGCGAACCCAGCGTCGCCGGCGCGGCGCTGCGATCGGGCCTCGGTCGATCTTCAGCTTGTCCAGATTGTGATCGGGCAATTGGGTGCCTCTTGGCGGCCGTCTCGGGGCCGCGGTCCGGTGCCGGGAGCGTGTCCGGGAAAGGGACGGAAGGTCGCTCAGTATAGCGTCGCCGCGAACGGCCGGCGCACCGGTTCGCCGGCATGCGGATGGCGGTCGCGCGTGCGCCCCCGGGAAAACCCGGTAAACGCCGCGCACGTGTCAACTGGCCGCGAAGCCGGTGCGTTATCGAGCCAGTGCGTCAGGATTCCAGCGCGGCGGAACGGTGCAAGCCGGCCGGCGTGACTGACGCTCCGATGCGGATGCCTCGCATCTTTTCGTACCGGCACGTTTGAATTTTTTCTCCGCTAAAGGAAGAACAATGAAGAAGACGCTCGCTTCGATCATGACCGCAGCATTCGCTCTCGCATCGGTTTCGGCATTCGCACAGGCTTCGGCGCCGGCCGCCGACACGTCGGCTTCGGCTCCGGCACCGGCCAAGAAGGATCACAGCAAGCCGAAGCACCAGCTGAAGCGCCACGGTTCGGCAAAGGGCAAGGCGAAGGCCGCAGCGGCTTCGGCAGCCGGCACGAACGACGCAGGCACGCAGAACTAAGCACGCGGTGCAGGCCGGCCCGGCCGGCCAGCCCGTCGCGAAACCCCGTTTGCTTCGGCATACGGGGTTTTGTTTTTTTTAGCCCCCGCTCGCGGCGGGCTGCGCGCGCATCGCCTCGACGAGCGCCTGCATGCGCCGCCAGTGCGAGCCTTCCCAGAACACGCGCCGGCACACGTCGCACGCGGCGAAGCGGCGGTGCCGCTGCCGCACGCCGGGCGGCACCCGCGGCGCGGCCGCCGCGGCATCGAGCGCATGCAGCGGCGCGTTGCAGCGCAGGCAGAGCCGGAACGGCTGCATGTGCGGCGCGAGATCGAGCCGCGCGAACAGCTCGCGCAACTGCTCGGCCGGCTGCTGCGCATGGACGTAGCAGCCGCGCACGATCGCGCGGCGCTTCAGCAGCTCGCGGTCGCGCGTCAGCACGATGCGGCCCTCGCGCTCGGCGAGCGCCGCGATCTCGTCGTCGCGGAAGTGGTTGTCGTAGCGCGTGTCGAAACCGGCGAGCCGCAGCAGCTGCGCGAGCCCGCCGAGATGGGCGTCGGCGACGAAGCGCCAGGCGTCGGGCGGCGGCGCGCTCGCGGCGCCGCCTGCGCGCTCCGGGTACACGTCGATGCGGTCGCCGTCGTCGACGCGCCGCTCGAGCGCGGCCGCCGCACCGTTGACCGACAGCCGGCCGATTTCCGTGTGCGGGATGCCGAGCGCCTCGATCGCATGCTTGACGGTCGCGTCGCGCGCGCACGCATGCGCGAACGCGCGGTCGCGCTGCTCGCGCGCGAGAAACGCGTTCAGTTCGCCGTGGAAGCGGAAGGTCGCGGTCGCCATCCGCGCAGTATCGCATCGCGAGCCGCGCGGCGTGCGGCGTGCGCCGTCAGGCCTGAGGCGTGCGCTGCGCGTTGCACGCATCTGTGTTTAACTCGCGGCTTGACGATCGAAGGAGCGGGCAATGGATCTCGGATTTATCGGGCTGGGCGAAATGGGGCAGGCAATCGCGACGAACCTGCTGAAGGCCGGACATACGGTGCGCGTGTGGAACCGCTCGCGCGATCGCGCGGCGCCGCTGGCGGAGCTCGGCGCCCGGATCGTCGATGCGCCGGCCGACGCGTTTCGCGGCGACGCGGTGTTTTCGATGCTGGCCGACGACGCCGCCGCGCGCGCCGTGTTCGACGACGCGCTGCTTGCGCAGGCGCCGCGCGGCTTGATCCACGTGAACATGGCGACGATATCGGTCGCGCTCGCGGAATCGCTCGCGCACGCGCATGCGTCGCGCGGCCTGCAGTACGTCGCCGCGCCGGTGATGGGCCGGCCCGACGTCGCGGCCGCCGGCCGCCTGACGATCATGGCCGGCGGCCCGGCCGAGGCGATCGACCGCGTGCAGCCGCTGTTCGATGCGATCGGCCAGAAGACCTGGCGTTTCGGGTCGCTGCCGCAGCACGCGAACGTCGCGAAGATCGCGGCGAACTTCACGCTCGCCTCGGCGATCGAGACGCTCGGCGAGGCGTCGGCGCTGCTCGGCGCGCACGGCGTCGCGATGCGCGACTTCCTCGACGTGATCACGCACAGCGTGTTTCCGGGGCCGGTCTACGAAGGCTACGGCGCGATGATCGCCGAACGCCGCTACGAGCCCGCGCGCTTCAAGGCGCGGCTCGGGCTGAAGGACGTGCGGCTCGCGCTCGAAGCCGGCGACGCGGCGTCGGTGCCGCTGCCGGTCGCGAGCGTCGTGCGCGACAGCCTGCTCGACGTGCTCGCGCACGGCGGCGGCGATCTCGACTTCGCCGCGCTCGGCGACGCGGCACTGCGCCGCGCGGCCCGTTGAGGGCGCGCGCGACAGCGGCGTCGCGCGCACGGCATAATCGACGTTTCGTTTTGACGACTTCACGCAGAGGCGCGCAATGAACCTGCATACCTGGTGGCTTTTCGTGGCGACGGTGTTCGTCGTGTCGGCGATTCCCGGACCGAACATGCTGCTGGTGATGACACACGGTGCGCGCCACGGCCTGCGGCGCTCGGCGGCGACGATGGCCGGCTGTCTGAGCGCGCTCGTGCTGATGCTGTCGGTGTCGGCAGCGGGCCTCGGCGTGTTCCTCGAGGCGTGGCCCGCGATGTTCAACGCGCTGCGCTTCGCGGGCGCCGCCTATCTGATCTACCTCGGCGTGAAGGCGTGGCGCGCAAGCGCCGACGACGTGCCGGCCGCCGATGCCGAGCCCGCGCTGCGCCATGCGGCCAATGCGTCGCGCTGGGCGCTGTTCCGCAACGGCTTCCTGGTGGCGGGCAGCAACCCGAAGGCGATCCTGTTCGCGGCCGCGCTGCTGCCGCAGTTCATCAACGCGGCCGAGCCGACGCTGCCGCAGTTCGGCATCCTCGTCGTCACGTTCGCGGTGATCGAGGTCAGCTGGTATCTCGTCTATGCGTCGTTCGGCACGCGCATCGGCGCGACGCTGAAAAGCCGCAGCGTCGCGAAGATCTTCAACCGGCTGACGGGCGGACTGTTCGTCGGCTTCGGCGCGATGATGGCGCTGGTCCGTCACTGATTCGCGCCGCCGCCGCGCGCCGAACGCCCCACACCGCACGCCCCGTGCCTCGTCAGAGGGCGGGGCGTTCGTCTTTCAGGCCTGCGTGTCGGGCAGCGCCGCGCGGCCGGTCACGCGCGCGGCGGACCGCCCGGCCAGGCCCGATGCGCCG
>NZ_KV786580.1:0-11297 GCF_001806955.1 Burkholderia sp. HMSC10F09 | reverse complement strand
GCGCAACGCACGGCCGACGCGGCGTGCCGCGCGCACGGCGACGCAGCGTCGTGCGGCGCGTCGTCGCACGCGAGCAGTCGCGATCATGGCGCCGCGCCGGCCGTCGGTACCGACGCGCACCGCAAGCACGAACATCACGCCGCGCACGGGCACACGCATGACGAGGCGGGGCACGAGCACAGCCACGCTCATCTGCATGACCACAGCCACGAGCACCAGCACGGCCACGGCCACGACCACGACCACGAGGACAGCTGCTGCGCGCCGGCCGTTTCGACGCTCGCGCCGCTGCCGGCCGCCGAGGCGACCGCAGCCGGCAACGTGCGCTCCGCGTTCCGCATCATGCAGATGGACTGTCCGACCGAGGAAACGCTGATCCGCAAGAAGCTCGGCGGAATGGACGAGGTGTCCGCGCTCGAATTCAACCTGATGCAGCGGATGCTGACGGTCGAACACGTGCCGGGCGCGCAGCCCGCGATCGAGCGCGCGATCCGCACGCTCGGAATGACGCCCGAGGCCGCATCGGCCGGCACGCCGGCCTCGGCGGCGCCCGCCGAAGCGCCCGCGAAACCGTGGTGGCCGCTCGCGCTGGCCGGCGCGGCCGCGATCGCGTCCGAGGCGGCGAGCTGGGCCGGCCTGCCCGCGTGGCTATCTGCGCTGCTCGCGCTCGCGGCGGTGCTGAGCTGCGGGCTCACGACCTACCGCAAGGGCTGGATCGCGCTGCGCAACGGCAACCTGAACATCAACGCGCTGATGAGCATCGCGGTGACGGGCGCGATGGCGATCGGCCAGTGGCCGGAGGCGGCGATGGTGATGGTGCTGTTCACGATCGCCGAACTGATCGAGGCGAAGTCGCTCGACCGCGCGCGCAACGCGATCCAGGGGCTGATGCGGCTCGCGCCGGATACCGCGACCGTGCAGGACGCGGACGGCACGTGGCGCACGATCGATGCCGCGCGCGTCGTGCTCGGCGCGATTGTGCGCGTGAAGCCCGGCGAGCGGATCGGGCTGGACGGCGAAGTGGTGTCCGGACGCTCGACGGTGAACCAGGCGCCGATCACCGGGGAGAGTCTGCCGGTCGAGAAGGCGGCCGGCGACGCGGTGTACGCCGGCACGATCAACGAGTCGGGCTCGTTCGACTATCGCGTCACGGCGCTGGCGTCGAACTCGACGCTCGCGCGCATCATCCACGCGGTCGAGGAAGCGCAGGGCGCGAAGGCGCCGACGCAGCGCTTCGTCGACCGCTTCGCGCGCATCTATACGCCGATCGTGTTCGCGGTCGCGCTGCTCGTCGCCGTCGCGCCGCCGCTCGTCGTCGGCGGGGCATGGCACGACTGGATCTATCGCGCGCTCGTGCTGCTCGTGATCGCCTGTCCGTGCGCGCTCGTGATCTCGACGCCGGTGACGATCGTATCGGGCCTCGCGGCTGCCGCGCGGCGCGGGATCCTGGTCAAGGGCGGCGTCTATCTGGAAGAAGGGCGCAAGCTCGCATGGCTCGCGCTCGACAAGACCGGCACGATCACGCACGGCAAGCCGGTGCAGACCGATGTCGACGCGCACGCGGCCGACGTCGATCTCCCGCGCGCGCGGCACCTCGCCGCGAGCCTCGCCGCACGATCGGACCATCCGGTGTCGCAGGCAATCGCGGCGGCCGCGCGCGACGCGAACGCGCCGGCGTTCGCCGATGTGCAGGATTTCGAAGCGCTGCTCGGTCGCGGCGTGCGGGGCACGATTGACGGCGTGCGCTACTGGCTCGGCAATCATCGGCTCGTCGAGGAGCTCGAGCGCTGCTCGCCGGCGCTCGCAGCGAAGCTCGACGCGCTCGAGCGGCAGGGCAAGAGCGTCGTGATGCTGATCGACGATGCGCGCGTGCTCGCGATCTTCGCTGTAGCCGATACGATCAAGGACACGAGCCGCGCAGCGATTGCCGATCTGCACGCGCTCGGCATCCGCACCGCGATGCTGACGGGCGACAACCCGCATACCGCGCGGGCGATCGCCGCGCAGGCCGGCATCGACGACGCACGCGGCAACCAGTTGCCGGAGGACAAGCTCGCGGCCGTCGACGAGCTCGCGCGCGGCGGCGCGGGGGCGGTCGGGATGGTCGGCGACGGGATCAACGACGCGCCGGCGCTCGCACGCGCCGATATCGGCTTCGCGATGGGCGCGATGGGCACCGACACCGCGATCGAGACGGCCGACGTCGCGCTGATGGACGACGACCTGCGCAAGATTCCCGCGTTCGTCCGGTTGTCGCGCGCGACGCACCGCGTGCTCGTGCAGAACATCGGCTTCGCGCTCGGCGTGAAGCTCGTGTTTCTCGGGCTGACGGTCGCGGGGCTCGGCACGATGTGGATGGCCGTGTTCGCCGATGCGGGCGCGAGCCTGATCGTCGTCGGCAACGGGCTGCGGCTGTTGTCGAACGCACGCGCGTTCGGCGGCGCGCCGGCCGCACGCTGAGCGCGGCGGCGACGATGGACTGGCTCAAACGACTGCTGCGCGGGCACGGTGACGGCCATCGCGCTACCCACGCCGATGGTGGCCATCACGGCCGCGATCGGCGCGGCGGGCACGGCGGCCATGACGGCCATGGCGCTCCGGGCGAACATCACGGCTGGGGCCGCGCGCCCGCGCATCGCGCGGATACGCACGCGCCGCCGCGCGACGTCATCTGCGCGACGTGCGGCGCGCCCAATGCGGCCGGCGCGCGCTACTGCATCCGCTGCGGCAGCGTGCAGCGCGGTCGCGCCTGCGTGCGCTGCCAGGCCATGCTGCCGGCCGATGCGCGCTTTTGCCCCGCATGCGGTACGCGCGCGCATGCGGGCTGACGCCGAGGCGCCGGCCCGGCCGCCTCAACGCACCGGCACGTGAATCTCCGTCAGCAGATCCGCCGGCGCCGTATCGAGCGGCGTATTCAGATACAGCTCGAACGGCGGCGCGGCGGCCGGCGTGCGACCCGCTTGCTGCAGCCCCTCGCCGTATAGCCATTGGTACGCCGCCTTCAGCTCCGCATACGGCCCCGTATGCAGCAGCACGGCATAATCGCCGCCCGCGATCGTCACGCGCTCCACGGGCGCATCGGGTTCGACGGCCGGCGCGTCGTCGGGCGGCACGATGCACGCATGCGCGCGCAGCTGCGCCTCCGGAACCGTATCGGGATCGTCGTAGTAGATCCCGGCCATCTTCGCGCCGCGGCCGATGAGCCCCCGACGTGCGGCCCACGCGCCGATCTGCGCGAACGCGTCGCCGACCTTCATGTACGCGCCGACATGCGCGACTGCATAAGCGTGCTGCGCCGGCAGCCGACGGATTTCGACTTCGTGCTTGAACATCCGCTGTACTCCTTTTCATCGCGACGCGCCCCGCGCGCTCGTCTGTACGCCTGTATCCGCGCGCCACGGTAGCACGACGCACCATCGCCGCGCGCATGCCGACGCGTAGTCGCCGCCGATATTCCGCCCCTTTTTATATTTCGGCGAAAAGGGTCACGTCCCCACCGATCTATGATTAAAGTTAAAGACGGTGAAATCGGGTGAAGCCGTCATTTTTCTCGAGTAAGTTGCTTGAGCGGGAAAGCGCATCTTGTCGGAGTCCGCAGGGAGTGTGTCGAAGTCCAATCACAACGCACGTTTTCGGGAGAACAAGAAATGGATGCTTCCAGCTTCATTACGTCGCTGCAGACCACGTTAGGCGGATATCTGCCGAAGATCGCCGGTGCGATCGGCATTCTGGTGATCGGCTGGCTGATCGCGGTGATCGTGCGGGCCGGCGCGCTGCGCCTGCTCGGTGCGCTGAAGGTCGATCAGCGAATCACCGAAAGCACCGGGCAGGGCGCCTGCGTCGAGCGCATCGTCGCCGGCGGGCTGTTCTGGCTCGTGCTGCTCGTCACCGCGGTGGGCATCTTCAACGTGCTCAATCTGTACGCGGTGTCCAACCCGTTCTCGCTGCTCGTCACGCACATCGTCGACTATCTGCCGAACCTGATCGGCGGCGCGGCGCTCACGCTCGTCGCGTGGCTCATCGCGTCGCTGCTGCGTAGCGTCGCGAATCGCGCGCTGAAGACGAGCAAGGTCGACGACAAGCTGTCCGGCAGCGCCGGCATGCAGCCGATGAGCGGCTATCTCGGCGACGTGCTGTTCTGGCTCGTGATCCTGATGTTCCTGCCGGCGATCCTGTCGGCGTTCGCGCTGTCGGGGCTGCTGTCGCCGGTCCAGGGGATGATCGACCGGCTGCTCGCGATCGTGCCGAACCTGTTCGCGGCCGCGGTGATCGGCGTGGTCGGCTGGATCGTCGCGCGCGTGCTGCGCGGCCTCGTGACGAACCTGCTCGTCGCGGCCGGCGCCGACCGTCTCACGCAGCGCCTCGACAGCCCGACGCCCGTACGCGTGTCGAGCCTCGTCGGCACGATCGTCTATGTATTCGTGTTCGTGCCGACGCTGATCTCGGCGCTCGACGCGCTGAAGATCGACGCGATCTCGGTGCCCGCGACGAACATGCTGAACGAGTTCCTGAGCGCCGTGCCGGACATCGTCGCGGCGATCGTGATCGTGCTCGTCACGTTCTATTTCGCGCGCTTCGTCGCGGCGCTCGCGCAGCGGCTGCTCGAGGCGGCCGGCGCGGACGGGCTGCCGGCCGTGCTCGGCGTCGAGCGCGTGTTCAGCGGCATGCTGCAGCCGTCGGTGCTGGTCGCGCGGCTGATCGTGTTCTTCGCGATGCTGTTCGCCGCGGTCGAAGCGGCGAACCGGCTCGGCTTCACGCAGGTGCGCGACGTCGTCACGCTGTTCATCGAATTCGGCGGCCACGTGCTGACGGGCGGCGTGATCCTCGTGATCGGCGTGTGGCTCGCGGGCCTCGCGCGCCGCGTGATCGAGCAGGCCGACCGCGAGCACAGCGTGCTGTTCGCGCGCATCGCGCAGTTCGCGATTCTCGGCCTCGTGTTCGCGATGGGGCTGCGCGCGATGGGGATCGCGAACGAGATCGTGCAGCTCGCGTTCGGCCTCGTGCTCGGCGCCATCGCGGTGGCGGTCGCGCTGTCGTTCGGCCTCGGCGGCCGCGAGGCGGCCGGCAAGCTGCTCGATCGCTGGTTCAACCAGCGCGGCGGCGGTCAGTAAGCACGTCGGTCGCGCGCGGCCGCGCGGTCGGTCGGGCGACCAGTCGGGCGGTGCGGCCGGCGTTTCCGTCAGCGAAACGTCGGCTGCCGTCTTTGCCGAATTTCGATAACACGTCGAATAATGACTCTCTAGCATCGATTCTCAGTCGCGCGGGCCGCACGCCTCGCGCTTTTGAGGAGAGTCCGATGAAAGCAGAGTCGAAAGGCCAGCCCGCGCTGCAGCAGACGCTCGGCACCTGGCAACTGTGGGGCATCGCGGTCGGCCTCGTGATCTCCGGCGAATACTTCGGCTGGAGCTACGGCTGGGCCAGCGCCGGCACGCTGGGTTTCGTGATCACCGCGCTGTTCGTCGCGGCGATGTATACGACCTTCATCTTCAGCTTCACCGAACTGACGACGTCGATTCCGCATGCGGGCGGCCCGTTCGCGTACGCGCGCCGCGCGTTCGGCCCGACCGGCGGCTATCTGGCCGGCGCCGCGACGCTCGTCGAGTTCGTGTTCGCGCCGCCCGCGATCGCGCTCGCGATCGGCGCGTATCTGCACGTGCAGTTTCCGGGGCTCGAACCGAAACACGCGGCGATGGGCGCCTATCTCGTGTTCATGGCGCTGAACATCGTCGGCGTACAGATCGCCGCGACGTTCGAACTGGTCGTCACGCTGCTCGCGATCTTCGAATTGCTCGTGTTCATGGGCGTCGTGTCGCCGGGCTTCGCGTGGAGCAATTTCACGAAGGGCGGCTGGGCCGGCGCCGACCATTTCAGCGTCGGCGCATTCCACGGGATGTTCGCGGCGATCCCGTTCGCGATCTGGTTCTTTCTCGCGATCGAAGGCGTCGCGATGGCGGCCGAGGAAGCGAAGAATCCGAAGCGCTCGATTCCGGTCGCGTACGTCGCGGGCATCCTCACGCTCGTCGCGCTCGCGATCGGCGTGATGGTGTTCGCGGGCGGCGCGGGCGACTGGACCAAGCTCGCGAACATCAACGACCCGCTGCCGCAGGCGATGAAGTACATCGTCGGCGCGAACAGCGGCTGGATGCACATGCTCGTCTGGCTTGGGCTGTTCGGGCTCGTCGCATCGTTCCACGGAATCATCCTTGGCTATTCGCGCCAGATCTTCGCGCTCGCTCGCGAGGGCTACCTGCCGGAATGGCTCGCGAAGGTGCACCCGCGCTTCCGGACGCCGTATCGCGCGATCCTCGCCGGCGGCGTGGTCGGCATCGCGGCGATCTACAGCGACGAGCTGATCCAGTTCGGCGGCCAGACGCTGACCGCGAATATCGTGACGATGTCGGTGTTCGGTGCGATCGTGATGTATATCGTCAGCATGGCCGCGCTGTTCAAGCTGCGCCGTTCGCAGCCGAACCTCGCGCGGCCGTTCCGTGCGCCGCTGTATCCGCTGTTCCCGGCGTTCGCGATCGTCGCGGCGCTCGTCTGTCTCGGTACGATGGTGTACTTCAACGGCCTCGTCGCGCTGGTGTTCGTCGTGTTCCTCGCGCTCGGCTACGCGTACTTCCTCGCGACGCGCGCGCAGCGCGCCGCGAACGCACCGGCCGACGCACTGCTGGAGGATTGAGCATGACGAAGCCGAACGGCCGTTTCTGACGGCATCGGCGCGCCCGGCCACAGCGGGCGCGCCGCCGGTTTTTGCAAGGAGACACGCACGATGTCCTATACGGAGACGATCGGTTCGCGCACCTACCGCTTCGCGGACCTGAAGACGCTGCTCGCCAAGGCAAGCCCGCTGCGTTCCGGCGATCAGCTCGCGGGCGTCGCGGCGGCGAGCGAGGAGGAGCGCGTCGCCGCGAAGATCGCGCTTGCCGGCGTGCCGCTGCGCGCGTTTCTCAACGAAGCCGTGATTCCGTACGAGGCCGACGAAGTCACTCGGCTGATCGTCGACGATCACGACGCGGGCGCGTTCGCGGAGATCGCGCACCTGACGGTCGGCGATTTCCGCAACTGGCTACTCTCGCCCGCCGCCGACGGCGCCGCACTCGAGCGGATCGCGCCGGGCCTCACGCCCGAGATGGTCGCGGCGGTGTCGAAGCTGATGCGCAACCAGGATCTGATCGCGGCCGCGCGCAAGCGCCGCGTCGTCACGCGCTTTCGCAACACGGTCGGGCTGCCGGGCCGCATGTCGGTGCGGCTGCAGCCGAATCATCCGACCGACGACGTGAAGGGGATCGCCGCGTCGATGCTCGACGGGCTGATGTACGGCTGCGGCGACGCGATGATCGGCATCAATCCGGCGACCGACAGCCTCGCGGCGATCGTGAAGCTGCTCGCGATGATCGACGGGTTTCGCGAGCGCTACCGCGTGCCGACGCAATCGTGCGTGCTCACGCACGTGACGAACACGATCGCGGCGATCGAGAAGGGCGCTCCGGTCGATCTCGTGTTCCAGTCGATCGCGGGCACCGAACAGGCCAATGCGAGCTTCGGGATCTCGCTCGCGCTGCTTGCCGAGGCGCGCGAAGCGGCGTTGTCGCTCAAGCGCGGCACGGTCGGCGACAACCTGATGTATTTCGAGACCGGGCAGGGCAGCGCGCTGTCGGCGAACGCCCATCACGGCGTCGACCAGCAGACCTGCGAAGTGCGCGCGTACGCGGTCGCGCGCAAGTTCGAGCCGTTCCTCGTCAACACCGTCGTCGGGTTCATCGGGCCCGAATACCTGTACGACGGCAAGCAGATCATCCGCGCGGGGCTCGAGGACCACTTCTGCGGCAAGCTGCTCGGCGTGCCGATGGGCTGCGACATCTGCTATACGAACCACGCCGAAGCCGATCAGGACGACATGGACAACCTGCTGACGCTGCTCGGCGCGGCCGGCATCAACTTCATCATGGGGATTCCCGGCGCGGACGACGTGATGCTCAACTATCAGAGCACGTCGTTTCACGATCAGCTGTACGTGCGCGAGGTGCTGGGCTTGCGCCGCGCGCCCGAATTCGAGGAGTGGCTGGAGACGATGGAGATCGCCGATGCGCACGGCGTGCTGCGCACGGCGACGTCGCGCGCGCCGCTGCTCGCGGGCGCGAACGACTGGATGGGGCTGTCCGCATGAGCGATGCCGTCGAAAAGAATCCGTGGAGCGAGCTGAAGTCGTTCACGAATGCGCGGATCGCGCTCGGTCGTGCGGGCAGCAGCCTGCCGACCGCGCCGCTGCTCGCGTTCAACCTGTCGCATGCGCAGGCGCGCGACGCCGTGCATCAGCCGCTCGACGCCGATGCACTGCGGCGCGAGCTCGATGCCGCCGGTTTCGCGACGCTCGGCGTACAAAGCGCGGCACCCGATCGTCAGCATTACCTGCGCCGGCCCGATCTCGGCCGCAAGCTGTCCGACGACGGCCGCGCGCTGCTCGCCGGCTACGGCGCCGCGCTCGACGATGCGCCCGATATCGTGTTCGTCGTCGGCGACGGGCTGTCGGCGTTTGCGGCCGCGAAGCAGGCGGTGCCGCTGCTGCGCGCGGTGCGCCCGCGGCTCGAGGCGGACGGCTGGCAGATCGGGCCCGTGATCGTCGCGACGCAGGCGCGCGTCGCGCTCGGCGACGAAATCGGCGAGCTGCTGCGCGCGAAACTGGTCGCGGTGCTGATCGGCGAGCGGCCGGGCCTTAGTTCGCCGGACAGTCTCGGCGTGTATCTGACGTGGGCGCCGCAGGTCGGCTGCCACGACGCGCAGCGCAACTGCATCTCCAACGTGCGGCCCGAAGGGCTGTCGTACGACGCGGCCGCGCACAAGCTGCACTACCTCGTCACGCACGCGCGCCGGCTCGGGCTGACGGGCGTCGGGCTCAAGGACGACAGCGACGCGCTGCTGCCTGCCGCGCAGCCGGCGCGCATCGGTGCGGCCTGCGATCCGGCTACTTGAACAGCCGTTCGCACAGAAAGTCGACGAACACGCGCAGCTTCGGCGACAGCTGCCGGCTCGACGGCCACACGATCGAGAACTGGCCCGGCGCGATCCGGTAGTCGTCGAGCACGGTGACGAGTGCGCCGCGCTCGAGCGCGCCGCGCGCGAGGAAGTCCGGCATGTAGCCGATGCCGAGCCCCGCGAGCACCGCGCCGCGCAGCGCTTCCATGTTGTTGCACGTCATTGCGGTGCGCAGCTTCAGCGGCGTGCCGTCGTCCGCGGCGAGCGCCCAATCCTGCAGCTTGCCCGTGGTCGGGAAGCAGTAGCGCACGCAGTCGTGCGCTTCGAGGTCGCACGGCGCGCGCGGCGTGCCGGCCCGCGCGAGATACGCGGGCGTCGCGCACAGCACGAACGCGAACGGGCCGAGCCGCCGCGACATCAGGCTCGAATCGGATAGCGGCCCGCTACGGATCACCGCATCGAACCCGCCTTCGACGACGTCGACCATCCGGTCGTTGAAATCCAGATCGAGCTCGACGTCCGGATAGCGCTGCCTGAATTCCGGCAGCACCGGTAGCAGGAACCGATAGCCGATCACCGGCAGGCTCACGCGCAGCTTGCCGCGCGGGCGCTGCGCGGATGCCGTCACGGTCGCCTCCGCGTCGCGAAGATCCTCGAGGATGCGCTGACAGCGCTCGTAGAAATGCCGCCCTTCGTCGGTCAGCGTGATGCGGCGCGTGGTGCGGTTGAACAGCCGTACGCCGAGCGACTGCTCGAGCCGCGCGATCGTCTTGCCGACCGCCGACGCCGAGATGCCGAGCGTACGGCCGGCCGCGACGAAGCTCAGTGCGTCGGCGGCGCGCACGAAGGCGACGATGCCGTTCAGGTTGTCCATCGACGAAGCACGCTCCAGTGAAGACAGATTGCGGAATTCTAGTCCGTTATATGCGGAGCTTCGCGTGGTTTTTTGCGGATTGGATCGGATTTATCTTGTGTCGCGTTGCGGCGCCGATGCGCCGGCTTTTCGAGGAGCGATGATGGATCAACCGTTTTCCGCGGTATCGCCGCGTCGGCGCGCGCTCGTGCTGTTCGCCGTCTGCGCGGCCGCCGTCGCGCTGCCGCTGTCGTTTTCCGGCGGCGCCGTCGCGACGCCGGCGATCGGCCGCGACCTGCACGGCAGCGCGGTCGCGATGAACTGGATCACGAACGCGTTCATGCTCGCGTTCGGCAGTTTCCTGATGGCGGCCGGCGCGCTGGCCGACCAGTTCGGCCGCAAGCGCGTGTTCGCGGCCGGCGTCGGCGGCTTCACGCTGATGTCGGTCGCGCTCGCGTTCGCGCCGTCGATGCTCGCCGTCGACCTGCTGCGCGCGGCGCAAGGGCTCGCGGCGGCGGCCGCGCTGGCCGGCGGCACGGCCGCGCTCGCGCAGACGTTCGACGGCGCCGAACGCACGCGCGCGTTCAGCCTGCTCGGCACGACCTTCGGGATCGGGCTCGCGTTCGGGCCGGTGATGGCCGGCTGGCTGATCGAGCACTACGGCTGGCGCGCGATCTTCGTGACGGGCGCGCTGGCCGGCGCGCTGTCGCTCGCGTTCGGGCTGCCGCGCATGCAGGAGTCGCGCGACCCGCACGCGACGGGTCTCGACTGGCCGGGCACGGTCGCATTCACGGCCGCGCTGACGCTATTCACGTTCGGCGTGATCGAGGCACCCGCGCGCGGCTGGACGGCGCCGCTCGTCGTCGCGCTGCTCGCCGGTGCGACGCTGGGCGCGGCGGCGTTCGTCGCGATCGAGACGCGCGTCGCGCGGCCGATGCTCGATCTGTCGCTGTTCCGGATTCCGCGTTTCGTCGGCGTGCAGGTGCTGCCGATCTCGACGTGCTGCTGCTACATCGTGCTGCTCGTCGTGCTGCCGCTGCGCTTCATCGGGATCGACGGCTTCAGCGAGATCGACGCGGGCTGGCTGATGCTCGCGATCTCCGCGCCGATGCTCGTCGTGCCGATCGCGGCCGCGACGCTCACGCGCTGGTGGCCGGCCGGCATCGTCTCGGGGCTCGGGCTGCTCGTCGCGGCCGCCGGCCTCGTGTGGCTCGACGTTGCGCTGCGCGGCGGTGCGGGGCCCGCCGCGATCGCGCCGATGGTCGCGATCGGCATCGGGGCCGGGATGCCGTGGGGGCTGATGGACGGGCTCTCGGTGAGCGTCGTGCCGAAGGAGCGCGCGGGGATGGCGACCGGCATTTTCAGCACGACGCGCGTGGCCGGCGAGGGCATCGCGCTCGCGATCGTCGGCGCATTGCTCGCGGCGCTCGCGCATGCCGGGCTGCAACGCGCGGCGCCCGGCGCGCCG
>NZ_KV786579.1:7721-20932 GCF_001806955.1 Burkholderia sp. HMSC10F09 | reverse complement strand
CGGCAAGCCGCCGCGCGCCGCGCAACCGCAGGACGCGCGCGCACCGCGCCGCGAACGGCCGCCGCGTGCGGCGGTCGCACCGAATCCCGTTCCGCCGATCACCTACCCGGAAAGCCTGCCGGTCTCGGGCCGGCGCGAAGAGATTGCGCGCGCGATCGCCGCGCATCAGGTCGTGATCGTCAGCGGCGAAACGGGCTCGGGCAAGACCACGCAGCTGCCGAAGATCTGCCTGGAACTGGGCCGCGGGCTCGGCGCGGGCGGCACCGGACTGATCGGCCATACGCAGCCCCGCCGGCTCGCCGCATCGTCGACCGGCCGCCGGATCGCCGAGGAACTCGGCACGCCGTTCGGCGAAGTGGTCGGCTACAAGGTGCGCTTCACCGACAATCTCGCGCCGGGCGCGTCCGTGAAGCTGATGACGGACGGCATCCTGCTCGCCGAGACGCAGACCGATCCGCTGCTGAAGGCGTACGACACGCTGATCATCGACGAGGCGCACGAACGCAGCCTGAACATCGATTTCCTGCTCGGCTATCTGAAGGAGATCCTGCCGAAGCGGCCGGACCTGAAACTGATCGTCACGTCCGCGACGATCGACGCCGATCGCTTCGCGCGCCATTTCGGCAGCGACGCGCACCCGGCGCCCGTGATCGAGGTCAGCGGGCGGCTGTATCCGGTCGAGGTGCGCTACCGCCCGGTGGCCGAGGATCGGCCGGCCGTCAAGCATGCGGAAGGCACCGCGAGCCGGGACCGTGCGAAGACCGCGCGCGAGGCCGAGCGCGACCTGATGGACGCGATCGTCGACGCGGTCGACGAGCTGTGCCGCGAAGGTCCCGGCGACGTGCTCGTGTTCCTGCCCGGCGAGCGCGAGATCCGCGAGGCGGCCGAGGCGCTGCGCAAGCATCATCCGCCGCATACCGAGATCCTGCCGCTATTCGCGCGGCTGTCGGCGGCCGATCAGGACAAGGTCTTCAAGCCGTCGAACGCGCGCCGGATCGTGCTCGCGACGAACGTCGCGGAGACCTCGCTGACGGTGCCCGGCATCCGCTACGTCGTTGACACGGGCCTCGCGCGCGTGAAGCGCTATTCGTACCGGAACAAGGTCGAGCAGCTGCAGGTCGAGCCGATCTCGCAGGCGGCCGCGAACCAGCGCGCGGGCCGCTGCGGCCGCGTCGCGGACGGCATCTGCATCCGCCTGTACGACGAAAGCGACTTCCAGGCGCGCGCGCGCTTTACCGATCCGGAGATCCTGCGCTCGTCGCTCGCCTCGGTGATCCTGCGGATGAAGTCGCTGCATCTGACGGCGATCGAGTCGTTCCCGTTCCTCGAGCCGCCGCCCGGGCGCGCGATCGCGGACGGCTATCAGCTGCTGAACGAACTCGGCGCGGTCGACGACGACAACGCGCTGACGCCGCTCGGCCGCGAACTCGCACGGCTGCCGCTCGATCCGCGCGTCGGCCGGATGATCCTGGCCGCACGCGACCAGCAGTCGCTGCGCGAGGTGCTGATCATCGCGAGCGCGCTGTCCGTGCAGGACCCGCGCGACCGTCCGATCGACGCGCAAGAGCAGGCCGATCAGGCGCATCGGCGCTTTGCCGACGAGCGCTCGGAATTCCTGCAGTGGCTGAAGATCTGGTCGTGGTTCGAGGAAGCGGTCGCGCACAAGAAGTCGAACCGGCAGCTCGTCGACGCATGCCGGCAGAACTTCCTGTCGCATCTGCGGCTGCGCGAATGGCGCGACGTGCACTCGCAGCTGCTGACGGTCGTGCGCGAACACGGCTGGCGGCTCAACGAATCGGAGGCGACGTACGAGCAGGTGCATCTGGCCCTGTTGACGGGCCTGCTCGGCAACCTCGGCCTGAAGGCCGACGACGATCCGCACTATCTCGGTGCGCGCGGGATCAAGTTCTACCTGTGGCCGGGTTCCGCGCTCGCGAAGAAGGCCGGCCGCTGGGTGATGGCGGCGGAACTCGTCGAGACGAGCCGGCTGTACGCGCGCTGCCTCGCGAAGATCGAGCCCGAATGGGTCGAGAAGGTCGGCGCGCATCTGCTGAAGAAATCGCTGTCGGAGCCGCACTGGGAGAAGCGGCCGGCGCAGGTCAGCGCGTTCGAGCGCGCGACGCTCTACGGGCTGCCGATCTACCATCGGCGACGCGTCGCGTTCGGCAGGCAGGACCCGGCACGCGCGCGCGAGCTGTTCATTCGCGGCGCGCTCGTCGACGGCGAGTTCGACACGAAGCTGCCGTTCTTCGCGCACAACCGCAAGCTGCTCGCCGACATCGAGCAGCTCGAGCACAAGTCGCGCCGACAGGACGTGCTGGTCGACGACGAGCTGATCTATGCGTTCTACGACCACGCGATTCCGGCGGGCATTCATACGGGCGCCGCGTTCGAGCGCTGGTATCGCGACGAAGTGAAAAAGAGCGGCCAGCCGGACGACAAGCTGCGCCTGCTGTACCTGTCGCGCGACGACCTGATGCGTCACGAGGCGGCCGGCGTGACGACCGAGCTGTTCCCGAAGCGCGCGACGATGGCGGGCGTCGAGATGGCGCTGACCTACCATTTCGAGCCGGGCTCGCCGCGCGACGGCGTGACGCTCGCGGTGCCGCTGTACGCACTGAACCAGGTCGATGCGCGCCGCTGCGAGTGGCTGGTGCCGGGAATGCTGAAGGAGAAGGTGCAGCTGCTGCTGAAATCGCTGCCGCAGAAGCTGCGCCGGCATTGCGTGCCGCTGCCCGACTACGCGGCCGGCTTCGTCGAACGCACGGGCCGCGAGCGCTTCGGCGCGGGCGGTCTCGTCGAAGCGCTGATCGCCGACGTGCGCGAGCAGACGCAGGTCGCGATGAAAGCGGCCGACTTCAAGCTCGAGACGTTGCCCGCGCACCTGTTCATGAACTTCAAGGTGATCGACGAGCACGGCCGCCAGCTCGCGATGGGGCGCAATCTCGCGCAGCTTCGACAGGAACTCGGCGCGCAGGCGCAGCAGCAGTTCCAGAAGATCGCGGCGGCGTCGACGCTCGCGGTCGGCGCCGATGCCGACGGCGGCACCGCGCCGGCCGCGTCGGGCGAGCCCGCCCGCAAGGACGGCCGCGGCGCGAAGGGCGGCAAGGCCGTCGCACCGCAGACGCTCGCCGCGCCCGAGCCGGGCGCGACCGCACTGTACGAGAACCTGACGACGTGGAACTTCGGCAAGCTGCCCGAGCTGCTGGAGATCCGGCGGCGCGGCCAGACGCTGTACGGCTATCCGGCGCTCGTCGATCGCGGCACGCACTGCGACGTCGAGGTGTTCGATTCGCCCGAGGAAGCCGCGCGGATCCACCGTGCGGGGCTGCGCCGGCTGTTCGCGCTGCAGCTGAAGGAGCCGATCAAGTATCTCGAGAAGAACCTGCCGGGCCTGCGCGAGATGGCGATGCAGTACATGTCGCTCGGCACGCAGGACGAGCTGCGCGATCAGCTGATCGATACGGCGCTCGATCGCGCGTGCCTGCAGGACCCGCTGCCGGACGACGACGCGAGCTTTCATGCGCGGCGCGACGAAGGTCGCAGCCGGCTGAACCTGCTCGCGCAGGAAATCGCGCGGCTCGTCGGGCAGATCCTCGCCGAATACGCGGGCGTCGTGAAGAAGCTCGCGCAGGCGAAGCCGTTCGCGCAGGCGCACGCGGACCTGCAGCAGCAGCTGTCGGCGCTGATCGGCAAGCGCTTCGTGATCGACACGCCTTACGCGCAGCTCGTGCATTTCCCGCGCTACCTGAAGGGCATCGCACTGCGGATCGACAAGCTGAAGGCCGATCCGGCCCGCGACGCGAAGCAGCTCGGCGAGCTGCAGCCGCTCGTCCAGCAGTACCAGCGCGCGGTATCGCAGCGCGGCGGCGTCGTCGACCCGCGGCTCGCCGAGTTCCGCTGGCTGCTCGAGGAATTGCGCATTTCGCTGTTTGCGCAGGAACTGCGCACGCCGATGCCGGTCTCTGTCAAGCGGCTGTACAAGGTCTGGGAATCGATGCAGCGCTAGCGCGGCAGCGTTTCCGGCGCGATACCGTCGGCGCGGCCGGCCGTATCGCGCGGCGCGCGCCGGCACGGCTGCGGCCGCGTGCGTCGACGTGGCGCAATAAGACCGGGCGCCGGTCAACCGGCCGGGCCGGTCGGCCGTTTTACAATGACGGTTGTCCCACGACGTGAGTCTTCATGCGCAATTTCCTTTCCCTCGGCCGCACGCTCGCGCTGGCCGCCGCCGCGCTGGCGCCCGCCGCCCACGCGAATAACGTGATCGTCCTCAATTCGGCCGAAGCCACGCTTTCCCTGATCGATCAGCAGACCCGCGAAGTCGTCGGCACGATGCCGACCGGCAAGGAACCGCACCATCTGATGGCGTCGCCCGACAATTCGTCGCTGATCGTCGCAAATTCGGTCTCGAACAGCCTGATGTTCCTCGATCCGAAGACGGGCAAGCTGCAGCGTACCGTCGAGGGCATCGACGATCCGTACCAGCTCGGCTTCTCGCCCGACCGCAAGTGGTTCGCGGCGGCTGGCCTGCGGCTCGACCGCGTCGATATCTACACGTATGACGGCCGCGACCTGCATCTCGCGAAGCGCGTGCCGCTCGCGGTGATGCCGAGCCACCTCGCGTTCACGAAGGACAGCAAGACGCTGCTCGTGTCGCTGCAGGTGTCCGGCGAGATCGCGGCGATCGATCTGCCGACGCAGACGGTCAAGTGGAAGATGAAGGTCGGCAAGGTGCCGGCCGGGCTCTGGCTGACGCCCGACGACAAGTACCTGCTCGTCGGCATGACGGGCGCCGACTACGTCGCGGTCGTCGACTGGCGCAACCAGAAGGTCGTCAAGCAGATCTACACGGGCAAGGGCGCGCACAACTTCCGCTCGCTCGCCGACGGCACGCACGTCGCGGTCACGAATCGCGTCGCGAATACGATCAGCATCATCGACGAGAACACGCTGACCAACGTCGGCGACATCACGGGGCTGCTGCCGGGCCCGGACGACATGGAACTGTCGGCCGACAAGAAGACGCTGTGGGTGACGTTCCGCTTCGCGAAGAAGGTCGGGATCATCGATCTCGCGTCGCGCAAGCTCGTGCAGACGATCGCGGTCGGCCGCTCGCCGCACGGCATCTACTTCTACGACCGTGCGCCGTGGAAGGCGGCGAACGGCGCGTGACGGACGGGGGCGGAACATGCTGCATCTGATCGACGCGTTCGTCTCGGACATCCAGACCTGGCTGTACGTCGACGTCGTGCAGCCGCTCCTCTTCAAGTTCAACCTGATGGACTATGACGAGGACACCTACGACGCGCTGTACTGGGTGATCATCGGCGCGCTGCAGATGGTGCTGATGTTCGTGCTGCTGCGCCCGCTCGAGGCGCTGCGGCCGGTCGAGCGGTGGAAGGACCGCAAGGCGGTGCGCGTCGACGTGATCTATACGGCGATCGCGAAGCTCGGCATCTATTCGCTGTTTTTCTTCTTCGCGCTGCAGCCGCTGTTCGACCGCTTCCAGGCCTGGCTGCGACTGCACGGCATCGCGAACTTCAATCTCGACTATCTGTGGCCGGGCGTCACATCGCAGCCGATCGTCGCGTTCGCGATCTACCTCGTCGTGCTCGACTTCGCCGGCTACTGGTATCACCGCTGGCAGCACAAGTTCGGCGTCTGGTGGGAACTGCACGCGGTGCATCACAGCCAGCGGCAGATGTCGCTGTGGTGCGACGATCGCAACCACCTGCTCGACGACGTGATCCAGTCGTGCTTCTTCGCGGCGATCGCGCTCGTGATCGGCGTGACGCCGTCGCAGTTCGTCGTGCTCACGGCCGTCACGAACTTCCTGCAGAGCATTCAGCACACGAATGCGCGCCTGTCGTACGGCCGGCTCGGCGAGCGGCTGCTCGTCAGCCCGACCTTCCATCGCCGTCATCACGCGGTCGGCTACGGGCACGAAGGCACGAAGTACGGCTGCAACTTCGGCGTACTGTTTCCGTGGTGGGACATGATGTTCGGCACGGCGTCGTGGAATCGCACGGTCGAGCCGACCGGCATCCGCGAACAGGTCGAAGGCGTGTCGTACGGCGACGGCTTCTGGGCGCAGCACGGCCTCGCCTTCGCGCGGATCTTCCGTCGCCTGTTCCCCGCCAAGCGCGGCGCCGCGTCGTCGGCCTGATCGGCCCGTCCCGCGTGCATCGCCCGCTCGCACGGCCCGCCTGCGCTTTGGCGCATGCGGGCCGTGTGGTTTATCCTTTCCCCGTTTTTCTTCGTCGATACAGGCTCGCATGAACGACTTGCTGCGCTCCTTCGTCCGCGCACTGGCGAGCGCGTTGCACCCGCGCATGCTGTGGCTCACCCTGATGCCGTTCGTCGTATCGGCGCTGCTATGGGGCGTCGTGCTCTGGTTCTCGTGGCAGACGCTCGTCGACGCCGCGCGCGGCGCGCTCGACGGCTTCGTGCTGACCGCCGCGCTGTACCGCGCATTCGACGCGATCGGGATGTCGCAGCTGCATGCGGTCGTTGCGCCGTTCGTCGTCGTGTCGCTCGCGATTCCGCTGATCGTGCTGACCGTGCTGCTGCTGATCGCGTCGATCTCGATGCCGGTCGTCGTCAAGCATCTGTCGAACCGGCAGTTCGCCGCGCTGGAGGCGAAGCGCGGCGGCACCTTCGTCGGCAGCGTGTTCAATTCGCTGGGCGCGGCGATCGTCGGCGTCGTGCTGCTGATCGTCACGATCCCGCTGTGGCTGATCCCGCCGTTCTTCGCGCTGCTGCCACCGGTGATCTGGGGCTGGCTCACGTACCGCGTGATGACCTACGACGCGCTCGCGCTGCATGCAAGCCGCGACGAGCGCCGCGCGCTCGTGCGGCGCCATCGCTGGCCGCTGATCGGCATCGGCATCGCGACCGGGCTGCTCGGCACCGTTCCGACCTTCGTGTGGGTATCGTCGGTCTGGATGATGGTGCTGTTTCCGTTCGTCGCGGCGGCGATGATCTGGGTTTACGCTTTCATTCTCGTCTTCTCCGCGCTGTGGTTCGGGCACTACTGCCTGCGCGCGCTCGAAGACCTGCGCGCGGCATCGCGCGCGACGACCATCGACATGGGGCACGCATGAGCATCGGCATCATCATCATCGGCGACGAAATCCTCTCCGGCCGCCGGCAGGACAAGCATCTGGCGAAGGTCATCGAGCTGCTCGGCGCGCGCGGCCTCGCGCTCGACTGGGCCGAATACGTCGGCGACGATCCGGCGCGCATCACCGCGACGCTCAAGCGCGCGATCGCCTCGGGCGACATCGTGTTCTCGACGGGCGGCATCGGCGCGACGCCGGACGACCATACGCGCCAGTGCGCGGCGGCGGCGCTCGGGGTGCCGCTCGAACTGCATCCGGAGGCGCAGGCGCTGATCGCGGAGCGGATCCGCGAAACGCATGCCGATCCCGACCGTCCGGTGGATTTCGACTCGCCGGAGAACCGCCACCGCTTCAACATGGGCGTGTTTCCGGTCGGCGCGACGATCATCCCGAACGGCTACAACCGGATTCCGGGCTTTTCGGTCGGCGATCTGCATTTCGTGCCGGGCTTTCCGGTAATGGCGTGGCCGATGATCGAATGGGTGCTCGACACGAAGTACGCGCACCTGCATCACGCGACGCCGCACGAGGAGCGCTCGCTGTACGTGTTCGAGCTGCCGGAATCGACGCTGACGCCGCTGATGGAGAAGATCGAGCGCGACTTTCCCGGCGTGCGCGTGTTCAGCCTGCCGAGCGTCGGCGACGCGGAGCGCGGCGGCATCTATGCGCGCCGCCATATCGACCTCGGCGTCAAGGGCGAGCCCGAAGCGGTCGCGGCCGCGTTCGTGAAATTGCGCGAAGGCGTGCATCTGCTCGGCGGCGACATCGTCGAGCCGGCCGCCGCGCCGCGCGCGTAATCGCGGCGGCCGGCACGCGGGCCAGCCAGGGGCGTAGGGTGGCGTCGGGCCGCGCAGGGCGGCCCGTCATCGGCATGTCATCGCGCGGCTCGACGATGATGCGACCGGCAGCGGCGTGCGGTCAGGCGCCGATCCAGGGCAGCTTGCGGAAGCACCAGCCGTCGACCGTCTTGCGATGGCCTTCGGCGTCCTTCGCGCCTTCGAAGCCTTCGAGCAGATCGAAGGCCTTGCGGAAGCCGGCCTGCGCGGCGGCGACCGCGGCCAGCTTCGAGCGCGCGGCGCTGCGGCACAGGAACAGCACCGGCGTGTCGGGCGACACGGCGGCGCGCAGTTCGTCGAGGAATTCGGTGTTCGGCACGCCGCCCGGGTAGCGCGACCATTCGACGTGCAGATACTGGCCGTCGCCGACGAGCGGTCGGCCGATCCAGTCGAGCTCCGCACGCGTGCGCACGTCGACGAGGCGCGCGGACGGATCGAGCTGCAGCAGTTCGAAGGCCTCGGCCGGCAGCAGTGCGCCGGCGTAGTTGAGCGAGCCTTGCGCGCGGCGTTCGTCGGCCTTCGCGTAAAGCTGTTCGAGCGTACTCATGGCGGGAGTCTCCGTATCGGTCAAACGAGCATTCTAGCGCCGCCGCGCGGCGCGGGCGTCTCCCGGCAAGCGCCCGCGTACCGCGCACACGCGCTCACCAAAAAGGTGCAGAATGGCGCGCATGCACCAAAACGAAACGTTCGGACGCGCGTATCGCGGCTGCTGCACTCGTACGGTGCATCGGCGCAACGCAATACGGCGGGCGACGCCCCGCAACTGCGCAGCGGCGCCCCGACGCAGCAAGCCCTCTGCGCGATTCGCATGCGAAGAGCACATGCTGGCACGGAAGCTGCTTTAAAGAATTCGGTCGAATCGGGGCGCTGCGCACGGGCCCGATCAGCTCGATAAACGAGGCGGTTCCCAGTCCGCCGGAATTGTTCAATCAGGAGAAGAGGTTATGAGTAAAACCGTCGCCGACGTCATGCAGCTCGTGAAGGACGAGGACGTCAAGTTTGTCGATTTCCGCTTCACGGATACGCGCGGCAAGGAGCAGCACGTGTCGGTGCCGGTTTCGGCGTTTGACGAAGACAAGTTCGAAAGCGGCCATGCGTTCGACGGCTCGTCGATCGCGGGCTGGAAGGGCATCGAGGCGTCGGACATGCTGCTCATGCCGGATCCGAGCGCTGCGTTCATCGATCCGTTCTACGAAGAGTCGACGCTCGTGCTGACCTGCGACGTGGTCGAGCCGGCGGACGGCAAGGGCTACGAGCGCGATCCGCGTTCGCTCGCGAAGCGCGCGGAAGCGTACCTGAAGAGCACGGGCCTGGGCGACACCGCGTACTTCGGTCCGGAGCCGGAATTCTTCATTTTCGACTCGGTCCAGTGGAACACGGACATGTCAGGCTGCTTCGTGAAGATCAACTCGGAAGAAGCGCCGTGGTCGGCCGGCAAGGAATTCGAAGGCGGCAACACGGGCCACCGTCCGGGCACGAAGGGCGGCTACTTCCCAGTCGCGCCGGTCGACACGTTCCAGGACATGCGTTCGGAAATGTGTCTGCTGCTCGAACAGCTCGGCATTCCGGTCGAAGTGCACCACCACGAAGTGGCAGGCCAGGGCCAGAACGAAATCGGCACGAAGTTCTCGACGCTCGTGCAGCGCGCCGACTGGACGCAATGGTCGAAGTACATCATCCACAACGTCGCGCACTCGTACGGCAAGACGGCGACGTTCATGCCGAAGCCGGTCGTCGGCGACAACGGTTCGGGCATGCACGTTCACCAGTCGATCTGGAAGGACGGCCAGAACCTGTTCGCGGGCAACGGCTATGCCGGCCTGTCGGAATTCGCGCTGTTCTACATCGGCGGGATCATCAAGCATGCCCGCGCGCTGAACGCGATCACGAACCCGACGACGAACTCGTACAAGCGTCTGGTCCCGCACTTCGAGGCGCCGGTCAAGCTCGCGTACTCGGCACGCAACCGTTCAGCATCGATCCGCATTCCGCACGTGTCGAACCCGAAGGGCCGCCGTATCGAAACGCGCTTCCCGGATCCGATGGCGAACCCGTACCTCTGCTTCTCGGCGCTGATGATGGCCGGTCTGGACGGCGTGCAGAACAAGATCCATCCGGGCGAAGCAGCGGACAAGAACCTGTACGACCTGCCGCCGGAAGAGGATGCAAAGATCCCGACCGTCTGCGCGGGCCTCGATCAGGCGCTCGAAGCGCTCGACAAGGATCGCGAGTTCCTGACGCGCGGCGGCGTGTTCACGGACGGCATGATCGACGCGTACCTCGCGCTGAAGGAGCAGGAGCTGGCGAAGTTCCGCATGACGACGCATCCGATCGAGTTCGAGATGTACTACTCGCTGTAATCGGCGATGGCGCTTCGATTCAGCGCCGTCATGCCGATTCGTTCCCGTCGCGCGGTTTGCGGCGGGAACGGCGGAGTCTGAAAAGGGGACGGCGCCCAGCCGTCCCTTTTTTGTTCGCGACTGGACGAATCTTTGGCGCGGCAACGCGCGACACGCACGCACGATGGTTCTGAAGAATCTGATCAAGGCGAAGACGGGGCAGCCCGAGCAATTGACCGACGACGAGCGGCTCGCCCGTTCCGGCCTGCTCGCCGGGCTCGAGGCGCTGCCGACGGTCGTGCTCGTGCTCGACCGCAAGACGCTCAGGATCGCCTTCGCGAATCCGTCCGCGGAGGCGATGCTCGACATCTCGCGCCGCCAGCTCGCGCAGCGGCCGTGGGGCGAGATTTTCCCGAACGCGAACGAGCTCGCCTCGACGATCACCGCGATCGGCGAGGAGCGCTTTCACGCGACGCATCTCGACACCGTGCTCGACCGGCCCGGCCACGAGCTGCTGCACGTGCATGCGATCGTCGGCTTTCTCGAGAGCGCGCCCGATTTCGTGCTCGTCGAACTGTTCGAGAACGAGCGGCAGTCGCGCACCGATCGCGAGGAGCGCATTCACGACCTGACCGCGGTCAACAAGCAGCTGATCCGCAATCTCGCGCACGAGATCAAGAACCCGCTCGGCGGCATCCGCGGTGCCGCGCAACTGCTCGAATTCGAGCTCGGCGAGCGCGAACGCGGCGAGCTGCGCGAATACACGCAGGTGATCATCAAGGAGTCCGATCGCCTGCAGACGCTCGTCGACCGGCTGCTGGAGCCGCACCGGCATCCGCACATCGTCGGCGACGTGAACATCCACGAAGTATGCGAACGCGTGCGCGCCGTGATGCTCGCCGAATTCCCGCGCGGCCTCACGATCGTGCGCGACTACGACGTCAGTGTGCCGGACCTGCGCGGCGACAAGGAGCAGCTGATCCAGGCGCTGCTGAACATCGTGCGCAACGCGGCGCAGGCATTGCGCGAACGGATCGCGCAGGGCGACGCGAAGATCGAGCTGCGCACGCGCGTCGCGCGCAAGGTCACGATCGCGAAGCGGCTGTACCGGCTGGCACTGGACTTGCATGTGATCGACAACGGCCCCGGCATTCCGGACGAGATCCGCGACCGGATCTTCTATCCGCTCGTCTCCGGCCGCGACGACGGCAGCGGCCTCGGCCTGACGCTCGCCCAGACGTTCGTGCAGCAGCACGACGGGACGATCGAAGTCGAGAGCCGGCCGGGGCGTACCGAATTTCAGATTCTGCTGCCGCTCGACGCATGAGCGGCGACATTGCGATACACCAATATCTGACCGACCTATGAAGCCGATCTGGATAGTAGACGACGATCAATCGATCCGCTGGGTGCTCGAGAAGGCGCTCGCGCGCGACAGCTTCGCGACCAAGAGCTTTGCCAACGTGCGCGACGCGCTCGCCGCGCTCGATCACGAGACGCCGCAGGTGCTGGTATCCGACATCCGGATGCCGGGCGGGTCCGGACTCGAGCTGCTGCAGGCCGTGCATGAGCGCCTGCCGGGGCTGCCCGTCATCATCATGACTGCGTTCTCCGATCTCGACAGCGCGGTCGCAGCCTTCCAGGGCGGCGCGTTCGAATATCTCGCGAAGCCGTTCGACGTCGACAAGGCCGTCGAGCTGATCCGCCGCGCGGTCGAAGAGAGCCTGCGCGGCGGCACGCCGCAGGACGACCGCGTCGCCGAGGCGCCCGAGATGCTCGGCCAGGCGCCCGCGATGCAGGACATGTTTCGCGCGATCGGCCGGCTGTCGCATTCGGCCGCGACCGTGCTGATCACCGGCGAATCGGGCACCGGCAAGGAGCTCGTCGCGCGTGCGCTGCACCGACATAGCCCGCGTGCGAACGGACCGTTCATCGCGCTCAACACGGCCGCGATTCCGAAGGATCTGCTCGAATCGGAACTGTTCGGCCACGAGCGCGGCGCGTTTACCGGCGCGCAGACGACGCGGCAGGGCCGCTTCGAGCAGGCCGAGAACGGCACGCTGTTTCTCGACGAAATCGGCGACATGCCGTTCGATCTGCAGACGCGGCTGCTGCGCGTGCTGTCGGACGGGCAGTTCTATCGCGTCGGCGGGCACAGCCCGCTGCGCGCGAACGTGCGCGTGATCGCCGCGACCCATCAGAACCTCGAGGCGCGCGTGCGGCAAGGGCTGTTCCGTGAAGACCTGTATCACCGGCTGAACGTGATCCGGCTGCGGCTGCCGCCGCTGCGCGAACGCAGCGAGGACATTCCGCTGCTCACACGCCATTTTCTGCAGAAGAGTGCGCGCGATCTCGGCGTCGAGCCGAAGCGCGTGTCGGACGAGGCGCTCGCGTATCTGACCTCGCTGCCGTTTCCCGGCAACGTGCGCCAGCTCGAGAACCTCGCGAACTGGCTGACCGTGATGGCGCCCGCGCAGACGGTCGAAATCAAGGATCTGCCGCCCGATCTCGTCCCGTCGGGCGCGCCGATCGCCGTATCGGCCGGCGACGGCGCGAATGCGCCCGGCAGCCACGACGCGCCGGCCGCGCCGACGGTCGCCGCCGCGGTGCCGCTGGCATCGATGGCGGGCACGGCTGCGCCGAACGGTGCGCCTGCCGGCTACCCGATGTGGGAGCACGGGCTGCGCACCGAAGTCGCGCGACTGCTGCGCGAGAATTCGGCCGGCGTGATGGACGAACTCGCGCGCCGCTTCGAGGCGGCCGTAATTCGCGAGGCGCTCGACTTCACGCGCGGCCGCAAGGTCGAGGCCGCCGAGCGGCTCGGCATCGGCCGCAACACGATCACGCGCAAGATCCAGGAACTGCACCTGGAGCCCTGAGCCTGTATCGCGGCATGCGCGGCGCCGCGCATGCCG
>NZ_KV786579.1:0-7701 GCF_001806955.1 Burkholderia sp. HMSC10F09 | reverse complement strand
CGGCATGCGCGGCGCCGCGCATGCCGCGATCGGACATAATCGCGCTTTGTGTTGCGCGCGCGATTCCGTCATGTCCGATTCCTTCCGCTGGCCCGCTGCGGCCGATCCCTTCCGTTTTCTCGAAGCGCTCGACAGCGCTCGCGCTCGCGCGTGGGTCGACGAACAGAACGCGCGCACGCGCGCCGCGCTGCGCGACAACGACGCGTATCGCGCGCTCGCCGCACGGCTCGCACGCGCGTATCTGCCGCGTGAACGGCCGGTCATTCCGACGCGCTGGCGCGACTGGGCCTACGACCTGTGGCAGGACGATCTGCATCCGAAGGGGCTCTGGCGTCGCGCGCGCTGGGACGACTGGCGTGCGGGCCGCGCCGAATGGGAGACGCTGCTCGACGTCGATGCGCTCGGTGCGGCCGAAGGCGAATCGTGGGTGTTCGAGCAGGACGCGATCCTGTATCCGGACGGCGATCGCGCATTGCTGTCGCTGTCGCCGGGCGGCGCGGATGCGGTCGTCGTCCGGGAGTTCGATCTCGTGCTGCGGCGCTTCGTCGACGACGGCTTCACGATCGACGTGCCGGGCCATCACACGGTCGGCTGGATCGATCGCGATACGGTGTACGTGAGCTGGGATCGCGGCGACGCGCATTCGACCGCAGCCGGCTATCCGTACGACGTGCGGCGCTGGGTGCGCGGCACGCCGCTCGCAAAGGCGCCGGTCGTGTTTCGCGGCGAACCGGACGACATCAGCGCCGGTGCGTGGTTCGATCCGATCGACGGTCGTCACGTCGCGTGGCGCAGCGTCGACTTCTTCGACGCGCATACCTACCGGCTGACCGAGGCGGGCGAGTGGGCGCGCTACGACGTGCCGACGCACGTCGAGGTCGGCTTCTGGGAAGGCTGGCTCGTGCTGGAGCCGCGGCTCGACTGGGACTGCGACGGCGTGCGTCATGCGGGCGGGTCGTTGCTCGCGATCCGCGAGCGCGCGTTCCTCGAAGGTTCGCGCGCGTTCACGACGCTGTTCGAGCCGCAGCCGTCGACGTCCGCCTGCACGTGGACGCATACGCGCCACACGCTGATCGCGAGCTGGCTCGACGACGTGCACAACCGCACGCTGCTATGGGAGCCGCGGCAGTCGGCCGACGGTACGTGGACCTGGGATGCGCGGCCGCTCGATTGGCCGGGTGACGCGCAGATCGACGTCGAGCCCGTCGAGCCGACGCTGAACGACGACGTCTACGTGGACGTCGATACCTATCTCGATCCGCCCGAATGCTGGCTCGCCGATCTAGCCGACCGCGCGACGGATGCCGCGTCGCGGCGCGTGCTGCTCGATCGTCCGCCGGTGCAGTTCGATGCGGCCGGGCTCGTCGTGCGTCGCGCGAGCGCACGCTCGCGCGACGGCACGCGCGTGCCGTACACGCTGATCGGCCCGCGCGATGCGCTCGACGGCGCTACGCGCGTCGCGCGGCCGTGCCTGCTGTCCGGCTACGGCGGCTTCGCGCTGCCGAACCTGCCCGGCTACAGCGACGCGCTCGGCATCGGGTGGCTCGAGCGCGGCGGCGTCGCGGCGTTCGCGCACATCCGCGGCGGCGGCGAATTCGGGCCGCGCTGGCACGTCGACGCACAGCGCGAACATCGCCAGCGTTCGTTCGACGATTTCATCGCGGTCGCGGAGGACCTGATCGCGACCGGCGTGACGACGGCCGCGCAGCTCGGCATCGAAGGCGGCAGCAACGGCGGGCTGCTGGTCGCCGCATGCATGGTGCAGCGCCCGGCGCTGTTCGGCGCCGTGCTGTGCCGCGTGCCGCTGCTCGATATGCGGCGCTATCCGAAGCTGCATGCGGGTGCCGCGTGGCTCGACGAATACGGCGACCCGGACGATCCGGACGAAGGCGCGGCGCTCGCCGCGTATTCGCCGTATCACCGCGTGCGCGACGGCGTCGCGTATCCGCCGCTGCTGCTGACGACGTCGACGCGCGACGACCGCGTGCATCCGGCGCACGCGCGCAAGATGGCCGCGCGCATGCAGGCGCTCGGTCATCGCAACGTGTGGTACTGGGAGAACACCGACGGCGGTCACGGCAGCGCCGACGATCTGGAGCGCGCCGAATCCGACGCGGCGGAATTCGGCTTTCTGTGGGCCCATCTCGGGCCCGCGCCCGCGCGCGGCTGAGGGCACGTGGGGCAGGAGCAGGGCAGCAGCGGCAGGGCGGCGGCGTCAGCCGAGGACCGCGACGACCGGCGTATGGTCGGACGGCTGCTCCCACGTGCGCGGCACGCGATCGACTTCGCACGACGTGCAGCTGCCCGCGAGCGACGGCGACAGCAGGATGTGGTCGATGCGCAGCCCGGCGTTGCGGCGGAACGCGAACATCCGGTAGTCCCACCACGTGAAAGTCTTCTCGGGCTGCTCGAAGCGGCGGAACGCATCGACGAAGCCGAGCTCGATCAGCTTCGCGAAGTGCGCGCGCTCCTGCGGCGACACGAGGTTCTCGCCTTCCCATTTCGCCGGATCGTGCACGTCGCGATCTTCGGGCGCGATGTTGTAGTCGCCGAGCAGCGCGAGCTTCGGGTAGCGCTGCATCTCGGTGCGCAGCCACGCGTGCAGCGCGTCGAGCCACTGCATCTTGTACAGGAATTTGTCGGAGCCGACCGCCTGACCGTTCGGGAAGTAGGCGGACACGATCCGCACACCGTCGATCGTGACGGCGATCACGCGCTGCTGCGTGTCCTCGAAGCCCGGAATATTGCGCACGACGTCCGATTCGTCGAACGGCAGCGTGTCGCGCGCGAGAATCGCGACGCCGTTGTAGGTCTTCTGGCCGGCGAACCAGCTGCGATAGCCGGCCGCCTCGAGATCGGCGCGCGGAAATTTCTCGTCCGGCAGTTTGAGTTCCTGCAGGCACAGTACGTCGACGGCGCTTTGCGCGAGCCAGTCGAGCACGTGCTGCTTGCGGACGTTGAGCGAGTTGACGTTCCAGGTGGCAATTTTCATGAACGGGGAAGCGCGCGTGCGGATCAATGCAAAGGCCGCCATCTTACCGCGAGCACGGGGCAGGAACGCGCGAAGCGCCGCGATGCATTAAGTGCGAATATGACAAAAGTGTTGACGTAAGTGCTTAACCACCCTATAATTTATTTCTCTGACGCGGGGTGGAGCAGTCTGGCAGCTCGTCGGGCTCATAACCCGAAGGTCGTAGGTTCAAATCCTACCCCCGCAACCAAGCACACCAGACGATGTGCAGCGCAAGTGACCGATGCGCGCTTCGTCGACAGGAACCCGGCCCCGTGCCGGGTTTTTTGTTTTGGGCGTTCGCTTCGCGTCGTTGCGTCAGCGCGCGGCCCATTCGACGGCCGCCTTGGCGTGCAGTGCCGTCGTGTCGAACACCGGCAGCGGCGAATCGTCGGCGCCGATCAGCAGTGTGATTTCCGTGCAGCCGAGAATCACCGCCTGCGCGCCGCGTTGCGCGAGCGATTCGATGATCCGCACGTACGTGCCGCGCGACTCGCGCGCGACGATGCCGTGGCACAGCTCGTCGTAGATGATCCGGTGCACGTCGGCGCGCTCGCGTTCGTCGGGCACGAGCACGTCGATGCCGAACCGCTCGCGCAGCCGCTGCGCGTAGAACGGCAGTTCCATCGTATAGCGCGTGCCGAGCAGCGCGACGCGCTCGACGCCCGCGTCGCGCAGCGCGGCGCCGGTCGGATCGGCGATATGCAGGAACGGCAGTGTGACGGCCGCTTCGATCGCGTCGTGCACGCGATGCATCGTGTTGGTCGTCAGCACGACGAGATCGGCGCCGGCCGCTTCGAGCTGCCGCGCGGCGTCGGCCATCCGTTCGCCGAGCGCAGGCCAGTCGTGCGCGCGCTGCAGCGCCTCGATCTCCGCGAAATCGACGGTCACGAGCACGCTCTTCGCGTTGTGATGACCGCCGTGCAGCGCTTTCGAATGGCGATTGATCAGCCGGTAGTATTCGGCCGACGATTCCCAGCTCATTCCGCCGATCAGTCCGATCGTCTTCATCCGTTGCCCTTTGGTTCGTATGGTCGCAGTCGAGTATAGGGGCCGGTGCGCGTGCGCGGCGGTACGCTTCGCGCAAAGCCGGCCGGTACGGCGCAGTGCGAGACGGCGGCGCGCGGCAGGGCAGCGCACGACGGCGGTCCGCGCCTGCCTCACGCGGCGGTTGAAACGCCCACTGTGTTTTTGTACAGTATCGGCACCGTGAATCCGTCCGCCATTCCGTCTTCCGATCCGCGCGAGCCGCCGCCCGACGGCGACGCACCGCCGCGCGTGCGCAAGATCATCCACTGCGATTGCGACTGCTTTTACGCATCGGTCGAGATGCGCGACGATCCGTCGTTGCGCAATCGTCCGCTCGCGGTCGGCGGCCGGCCCGACCAGCGCGGCGTAATCGCGACGTGCAATTACGAGGCGCGGCGCTATGGCGTGCACTCGGCGATGTCGTCGGCGCTGGCGATGCGCAAGTGTCCGGATCTGCTGATCCTGCCGAGCGCGATGGACAAGTACCGCACCGCATCGCGGCAGATCATGGCGATCTACCGCGACTACACCGCCGACGTCGAACCGCTGTCGCTCGACGAAGCCTATCTCGACGTGAGTCGCTCCGAGCGCTGTCAGGGGAGCGCGACGCTGATCGCGCGCGAGATCCGGCAGCGCGTGTACGAGACGGTCGGCGTGACGGTGTCGGCCGGCGTCGCGCCGAACAAGTTCATCGCGAAGATCGCCTCCGACTGGAACAAGCCCGACGGTCTATTCGTCGTGCGGCCGCACGAAGTCGACGCCTTCGTCGCCGCGCTGCCGGTGCGCAAGCTGCACGGCGTCGGCAAGGTCACGGCCACGCGGCTCGACCGGCTCGGAATCCAGACCTGCGCGCAGCTGCGGACCTGGTCGCTGATCGATCTGCATCGCGAGTTCGGCGCATTCGGTCGGCGGCTGTACGAGCTCGCGCGCGGGATCGACGAACGGCCGGTGCAGGCCGATCAGGAGCGCAAGTCGGTCAGCGTCGAGACGACCTACGTGACCGATCTGACCACCCTCGAGCAGTGCGCGGACGAGATCCGCCGGCTCGTCGTGCAGCTCGATGCGCGGATCGCCCGCGCAGGCGCCGCACGTGCGATCCGCAAGCTGTACGTGAAGATCCGCTTCGCGGATTTTCAGCGCACGACGGTCGAATGCGTGGCCGACGCCACGAATGCCGATACGGCCGTCGCGCTGCTCGCGAAAGGGCTGCTGCGGCGCGCGCAGGCGGTGCGGCTGCTCGGCGTCGGCGTGCGCATCGACGAAAACACGCCCGAGCGCCACGGGCAGTTCTCGCTGTTCGACGACGAATCGCGCGTGCAATGAAAAAGGCACCGCCGAAGCGGTGCCTGTGCGGGGGCGACGCGGCGCGGCCCGTCAGTGCGCGGGCGCGGCCATCCCGTTATGACGCAGCAGCGCGTCGATCTTCGGCTCGCGGCCGCGGAATGCCTTGAACGAATCCATTGCCGGGCGGCTGCCGCCGACCTCGAGGATTTCGCGGCGATAGCGGGTGCCGGTTGCCGCATCGAGCACGCTGCCGTTCGCGGCGGCCGCTTCCTCGAACGCCGCATACGCGTCGGCGGACAGCACTTCGGCCCACTTGTAGCTGTAGTAGCCGGCCGCGTAGCCGCCCGCGAAGATGTGGCTGAACGTGTTCGGCCAGCGCGAGAACGGTGCCTGCGGGATCACGTGATAGCGCTCGTTGATGTCGCGCGCAAAGTCGTTCACGGCGAGCGCGCCGGCCGGATCGAAATCGACGTGCAGCAGCATGTCGAACATCGAGAACACGATCTGGCGCAGCGTGCCGAGCCCGCTCTGGAAGTTCTTCGCGGCGATCATCTTGTCGAACAGCGCGCGCGGCAGCGACGCGCCTGTATCGACGTGCGACGACATCGACGACAGCACGTCCCATTCCCAGCAGAAGTTCTCCATGAACTGCGACGGCAGCTCGACCGCATCCCATTCGACGCCGTTGATGCCGGACACGCCGAGCTCGTCGACGCGCGTGAGCATGTGATGCAGCCCGTGGCCGAATTCGTGGAACAGCGTGATCACTTCGTCGTGCGTGAAGCAGGCGGGCTTGCCGCCGACCGGCGCGGAGAAGTTGCAGGTCAGATACGCGACCGGTGTCTGCACGCCGTCGCCGCGCTTCGCGCGCGAACGCGCGTCGTCCATCCACGCACCGCCGCGCTTGCCTTCGCGTGCGTACAGATCGAGATAGAACTGCGCGACGAGGGAGCCGTCGCGGTTTTCGACGCGGAAAAAGCGCACGTCCTTGTGCCAGACCGGCGCATCGTCCGGCTTGATCTGCACGCCGAACAGCGTCTCCGTCACGGTGAACAGCCCCTTCAGCACGGCCGGTTCCGGGAAGTACTGCTTGACCTCGTTTTCCGAGAACGCATAGCGCTGCTGGCGCAGCTTCTCGGCCGCGTACGCGACGTCCCACGGCGCGAGTTCGCTGAGGCCGAGTTCCTTCGAGGCGAACGCGCGCAGCTCGTCCCAGTCCTTTTCCGCGTGCGGACGCGCGCGCGTCGCGAGATCCTCGAGGAACGCGATCACCTGCTGCGGCGACTCGGCCATCTTCGGCGCGAGCGAAACTTCGGCGAAGTTACGGTAGCCGAGCATCTGCGCCTCTTCGCGGCGCAGCTTCAGTTCGTCGGCGACGATCGCGGTGTTGTCCCATTCGGCCTTGCCGCCGCCGTACTGCGGGCCGAGTTCCGAGGCGCGCGTCGCATACGCGCGGTACAGCGCCTCGCGCATCGCGCGGTTGTCCGCGTACTGCAGCACCGGGAAATACGAGGGAAAGTGCAGCGTGAATTTCCAGCCTTCCTTGCCGTCCTTCTGCGCCGCTTCGCGCGCGGCTTCGATCGCGTCGCCCGGCAGGCCGGCCAGTTCGGCTTCGTCGTGCGCGAAGTACGCATACGCGTTCGTCGCGTCGAGCACGTGATCGGAGAACGCCTTCGCGAGCGCGGCCTGCTGCTCCTGCAGTTCCGCGAAACGCGGCTTCCGGTCTTCGGGCAGCTCGGCGCCCGACAGGCGGAAGTCGCGCAGCGCGTTGTCGAGGATCTTCTTGCGCTCGGCGGACAGCGTCGCATATTCGGCGCCGGCCGCGATCGCCTTGTACTTGTCGTAGAGCGCGAGATTCTGGCCGACGCTCGACCAGAACTCGGTCACGCGCGGCAGGTTTTCGCCGTACGCGGCGCGCAGCTCGGGCGTATCGGCGACCGCGTTCAGGTGGCCGACGATACCCCATGCGCGGCCGAGCGGCTCGGTCGCACGCTCGACCGTTTCGACGACGTCGGCCCAGGTTGCGGGCGTCGCCGGCGCGCTCGCGGTTTCGACCGCTCGATTGGCGGCATCGAGCAGTGCGTCGAGCGCGGGCGTCATGTGTTCGGGGCGAATCTCGCCGAAGCGGGGCAGGCCGGAGAAATCGAGGAGCGGATTGGTGTGGGCGCTGTCGGACATAAGACTCCCTGTCTGTTGCCGGATGAACCGGGATGAAAACGGTGAGGCGCGAGGCGCGCCGATACCGACATTATTGGGGCGCGTCGCGCGCTTTCCAATCGTTAGTTTCTAACGGCGCGATTGACGCAGGGTCGGATGCGCGGCGCGTACGCACTGCGCAATGGGCGAGGCGCGCGGCCTCGCGTATGCGCCGTACGCCG
>NZ_KV786578.1:0-5764 GCF_001806955.1 Burkholderia sp. HMSC10F09 | reverse complement strand
TCACGACCGGCATCGTCACGCCGGCCGACGACAGCGCGGCCAGCGCGGCGAGGCCGGCAGTGCCGGCGAACAGAAAGTGTCTGCGGGTGGGCATGATCGGCTCCTGAGGGCAGGTCCTGAAAACATGCGCACAGCGTAGGCAGCGGCCGGTGTCGAAGTCCTCACGGAAAGTTAAATGAATTGTGATCCCTTGCCGCCGGAAAATTTTGCACAATGGCGGCAGCGGCCGCGCGCCGCCATTCGAGCCGGGCGCCGTCCGATCTGGCATCCGCCCCGCAACCCGACCGCGCTCCGGCGCGCCGCGCCATCGCCATGGACCATCCGAAACGCATCCTGATCGTCGAGGACGACGCCGACATCGCCGACGTGCTGAGCCTGCATCTGCGCGACGAACGCTACGAGGTCGTGCACAGCGCGGACGGCGCGCAAGGGCTGCGGCTGCTGGAACAGGGCGGCTGGGACGCGCTGATCCTCGATCTGATGCTGCCCGGCGTCGACGGCCTCGAAATCTGCCGGCGCGCGCGCGCGATGGCGCGCTACACGCCGATCATCATCACGAGCGCGCGTTCGAGCGAGGTGCACCGGATCCTCGGCCTCGAAATCGGCGCGGACGACTATCTCGCGAAGCCGTTTTCGGTGCTCGAACTGGTGGCGCGCGTGAAGGCGCTGCTGCGGCGCGTCGACGCGCTCGCGCGCGATTCGCGGATCGATGCGGGCACGCTCGACGTCGCGGGACTGTCCATCGACCCCATCGCGCGTGAGGCCAGCGTCGACGGCACGCGCATCGACCTGACGCCGCGCGAGTTCGATCTGCTGTACTTCTTCGCGCGCCATCCGGGCAAGGTGTTCTCGCGCATGGATCTGCTCAATGCGGTATGGGGCTATCAGCACGAAGGCTACGAGCACACGGTGAACACGCACATCAACCGGCTGCGCGCGAAGATCGAGGCCGATCCGGCCGAACCCGTGCGGATCCTGACCGTATGGGGACGCGGCTACAAGCTCGCGGCCCCCGAGCAGCGGGACGCATGATGAGACTCACGCTCACCCGCCGCCTGTCGCTCGTCTTCTCGGTGCTGCTGCTCGCCTGCTCGGGCGCGTCCGCGTGGCTGCAGATCCGCGCGAACGACATGCGCGAGAAGGAGGTCGTGCAGGCGCTGTCGCGCGATCTCGCCGCGCACATCGCGAACAGTACGCCGCTGATGGGCGCGAACGGGCTGCGCCCCGATGCGGTACGCACGCTGTTCGGCCAGCTGATGGGCGTGAACCCCAGCGTCGAGGTGTACCTGCTCGACAACGCGGGCCGCATCGTCGGCGACGATGCGCCGCCCGGCCACGTGAAGCGCGGCCGCGTCGATCTCGCGCCCGTGAAGCGCTTCATCGCGGGCGACCCGCTGCCCATCCTCGGCGACGATCCGCGCAGCGCCGACGCACGCAAGGTGTTCAGCGCGGCGCCGCTGCAGCGCGCGGGCGAGCCGCCGGCCGGCTACATCTACGTCGTGTTGCTCGGCGAGGCGCACGACCAGCTTGCCGCGCGCGTCGAGGCGGGCAACGTGCTGCGCACGACGCTCTGGTCGATGGCGCTCGTCGCGCTGCTCGGCCTGCTCGCGGGGCTGGTCACGTTCAGCCTGATCACGCGTCCGCTGCGCCGTCTGACCGACGCGATGCGCCGCTTCGACGCCGACGGCGCGCCGGACACGCAGCCGCCCGTACCGCGCAGCGCGCCCGGCCGGCGCGGCGACGACATCGCGGTGCTCGAATCGGCGTTCGCGCAGATGGCCGACCGGATCGGCGAGCAATGGCGCGCGCTGACGCGGCAGGACCAGCAGCGGCGCGAACTGATCGCAAACATCTCGCACGACCTGCGCACGCCGCTGACGTCGCTGCACGGCTATCTGGAGACGCTGTCGCTGAAGGCCGACACGCTCGGCGAGCCCGACCGGCGCCGCTATCTGTCGATCGCGCTCGCGCAGAGCGCGAAGGTCGGCCGGCTCGCGCAGGCGCTGTTCGAACTCGCGCGGCTCGAGTCGGGCGGCGTGCAGCCGGAGCGCGAGGCGTTCTCGATCGTCGATCTCGTCCAGGACGTGTTCCAGAAGTTCGAGCTGACCGCGCAGGCGCGCGGCATTGAGCTGCATGCGCGGATTCCGTCGCGCGTGCCGGCGGTGTCGGCCGACGTCGCGATGATCGAGCGCGTGCTGACGAACCTGATCGACAACGCGCTGCGGCACACGCCCGCGCACGGCGACGTCGAAGTCGCCGTCGAGCCGCGCGGCGACCGCGTGCTCGTGACCGTGTCGGATACGGGGGAAGGGATTCCGCCGGCGCGCCGCGAAGGGCTGTTTCAGCGGCCGCAGCGGCCCGCGAGCGGCGCGGCCGCGCGCAGCGGCGGGCTCGGCCTGCTGATCGTGCATCGGATGCTGCTGCTCAACGACAGCCGCATCCGGCTTGTCGATCGCGCGGGGTACGGCGCGGTGTTCGAATTCGCGCTGCCCGTTGCATCGGCCGCGAGCGGCGACGGCGCGTCGACGGGTGGCGAGATGCGCTGAGCGGCGTCGATCGCGGTACGGCGCACGATGCGTCGCGCGACGCCCTCGGCTCTCCGCTTTTCGCTTTCCGCTTTCCGCTCGCACCGACGCGCATCGCGCGTCATCGGCCGCGCTTGCGCCGCACGTCGCTCGGCGTCGTGCCGGTCCAGCGCTTGAACGCATGGCGGAATCCGACCGCGTCGCTGAAGCCGAGCGTCGACGCGATATCGTCGATGCTGAGCGTGGTCGTGCTCAGATAGTCGATCGCGAGCGCCTTGCGCACGCTCGTCAGCAGCGCGCTGTACGACGTGCCTTCGGCTTCGAGCTTGCGCCGCAGCGTGCGCGACGTGATGCAGAGGCTGTCCGCGATCGAGTCGATGTCGGGAAACTGGCCGGGCGTGCGCGTGAGTTCCTGATAGACACGCCGCGTGACGTCGGCCTGGCTGCGCAATTCGTCGAGCAGCCGCGCACACTGCGACGACACCTGCGCGGCCGTGATCGGATTGGCGAGCTGCGGCGCGCGTGCGAGCCACGCCGACGGATAGCCGAGCGCATGACGCGGCTGGTCGAACGCGATCGGGCATTCGAGCACGTCGGCCAGCAGCGCCGCATGCGGCGGCCGCGGCTGCGCGAACTGCGCGCGCGCCGGCACGCACCACGCGCCCATCACGTCCTTGATGATCGTCACGTGCACGGCGAACTGCAGGTCGATCAGGAATCGATACAGCGCGGTGTCGAGATCGGGCAGTGCCACTTCGTGCGGGTCCGGAAACAGCCACGACGCGATGCCGTCGTGCTCGACCCAGCGGATCGCGAGCACGCGGTTCGCGAGCTGGTGGTATTTGACGGCCGAATCGAACGTGTGCGCGAGCGAGGTCGAACAGAGCAGCGCGTAACCGTACATCCCGTAGCTCGACGCGTGCAGCCGGCTGCCGACGCGCAGGCCGAGATCGGTGCCGTCGTATGCGCGAATCGCGTTGCGCGCGGCCGTCAGGAACTGCAGCGACGACGTGAGCGTAAAGGGATCGGCGACGGCGGCCGCATCGAGCCCCGTGCCGTCGAGCACGACCGCAGCGTCGACGCCGAGCGCCGACGCGACGTCGACGAGTACCGCGAGCTTCGTCGGCGAATAGCGCCGGTCGTGCAGCGCGTGCATCGACGGCGCGTCCGGCACGGCCGCCGCGGGGGCGGCCGGCGGGTTCGGAAGCGTGCTGCGCGTCATGGCGGGAGTGTCCGTCCGTTTTAGTACCTGTCCGGGCCAGCGATTCTGCCCGCGAACGTCCGGCCGCGCCACCGGGTTCACCCTGATGCGGGCGGCTGCGCGCGGCACGCGTGTGTGCGCCGACACACATCCGGGCGTGCGCGTGTCCGTTTCAATCACCTTTTCGGCCGCGCCGATCATTTTCAAGAGCCTGCCGCGCAAGCGATAGTCGCCGTTCAGGCGGCGGCCCGCGTCACCCGGACGCGCAGGCAGCCGCGTGCACGGCGCCATGCCGGATCGGGACGGCCGACAGTCCGCGCGCGCCGTCCACGGAGGAGATCGATCATGACAAACAGACCCTGGATCGGGTCGTACGGCCCGATTCCCGCGGAGATCGACGCCGATCGCGATGCATCGGTCACGGCGATGCTCGGCGACGCGATGCGCCGCTTCGCCGACCGCCCCGCGTTTCGCGCGGGCGCACGCACGCTGACCTATGCGGACGTCGATCGGCTGTCGTCCGCGCTCGCCGCGTATCTTCAGCAGGTCGTCGGCGTTCGCCGCGGCGATCGCGTCGCGGTGATGCTGCCGAACGTGCCCGCGTTTCCGATCGCGTTCGTCGCCGTCGCCAAGCTCGGCGCGGTGCAGGTGAACGTCAATCCGCTCTATACCGCGCGCGAACTCGAACATCAGCTCAACGACGCGGGCGTCGAGACGATCGTCGTATGCGGTGGATCGACCGGCACGCTGGCCGACGTGATCGCACGCACGCGGATCCGTACGGTGCTGACCGTCGGGCCCGAGGATCTCGGCATCGTGCCGGTCGCCGACGCGGCGCGCGGCGCATTGCCGACGGCGACGATCGCACTCGCCGACGCGCTCGAAGACGGCGCGCGCCGCACGTTCGACGCCGTCGCGCCGAGCGGCGACGATCTGCTGCTGCTGCAGTACACGGGCGGCACGACCGGGCTGTCGAAGGGCGCGGCGCTGTCGCATCGCAACCTCGTCGCGAACGTCGCGCAGTTCGCCGCGTTCATGTCCGACGCGCTGCGCGCGGGCGACGAGGTGATCGTCACCGCGATTCCGCTGTATCACATCTTCGCGCTGACGGTGAACTTCCTGTCGTACTTCACGGCCGGTGCGCAGAACTGGCTCGTCGCGAATCCGCGCGACGTCGATGCGCTGGTCGACGTGCTCGCGGCCGCGCGGCCGACGGTGTTCGTCGGCGTGAACACGCTGTATGCGGCGCTGAGCGCGCATCCGCGGCTCGGCGATGTCGACTGGTCGCGGCTGCGGCTCTCGATCGGCGGCGGCGCGGCGACGATCGACGTCGTGTCGGCGCGCTGGCAGGCGATCACCGGCAACTTCATCCGCGAGGGCTACGGGCTGTCCGAGACGTCGCCGGTCGTGTCGTTCAATCCGCTGTTCGTCGATCGCTTCACCGGCACGACGGGCCTGCCGTTGCCGTCGACCGACGTGAAGCTGCTCGACGAGCGCGATCGCGAGGCGGCGATCGGCGAGCCGGGCGAGATCTGCGTGAAGGGGCCGCAGGTGATGACGGGCTACTGGCAGCAGCCGGACGCGAACGCGGCGGCGTTCACGGCCGACGGCTATTTCCGCACCGGCGATATCGGCGTGTTCGACGCGGCGGGCTTCCTGCGCATCGTCGACCGGAAGAAGGACATGATCCTCGTATCGGGCTTCAACGTGTATCCGAACGAGGTCGAGGCCGTCGCGACCGCGTTGCCCGGTGTCGCCGAATGCGCGTGCATCGGCATGCCGGACGAGCGCACCCGCGAGGCCGTGAAGCTGTTCGCGGTGCTCGCGCCTGGTGCCACGCTGACCGAGGCCGACATCGTCGCGCACTGCCGCGCGAACCTCGCCGGCTACAAGGTGCCGAAGTGCGTGCGCATCGTCGAGCGGCTGCCGAAGTCGACGGTCGGCAAGATCCTGCGCCGGGAACTGTCGCGCGCCGCCTGATGGGCTCGCGAGGCCGTGCGGACGGCGCCGTGCGGCGCGCGACGCGGCCCGTCGTGCG
>NZ_KV786577.1:18375-29443 GCF_001806955.1 Burkholderia sp. HMSC10F09 | reverse complement strand
GCCTCGGCCGCCGCCGCACAGCAGGCGTCGGCGCCGGCCGCCGCGTCGGCGACGGTGGTGGTCAAGGCGGCGCCCGCGCCGCAGCGTCCGGTGCGCATGCATTTCGGCGAGCTCGTGCTGCAGAACGGCCGTGTCACGTACACGGACAACTTCATCAAGCCGAACTACACGGCGAACCTCGTCGCGATCAAGGGGACCGTCGGGGCGTTCGGCACCGATTCGACGACGTCCGCGCCGGTCGACGTTGCCGCGAACCTCGCCGGCAACGGGCCGATCTCGATCAAGGGCTCGGTGAACCCGCTGATCGACAAGCCGGCGCTGGATCTCACGGCGACCGCCCACGACATCGAGCTGACCAACCTCACGCCGTATTCGGCGAAGTACGCGGGCTACCCGATCACGAAGGGCAAGCTCAACGTCGACCTGCACTACCAGCTCGCCAACGACCAGCTGAAGGCGAACAACCACATCTTCATCGACCAGCTGACGTTCGGCGACCACATCGACAACGACACCGCGACGAAGCTGCCGGTGAAGCTCGCGATCTCGCTGCTGAAGAACACGCGCGGCGAGATCGACGTGAACCTGCCGGTGTCCGGATCGCTGTCGAATCCCGAGTTCAGCGTCGGCGGGCTGATCTGGCGCGCGCTGCTGAACCTGATCGCGAAGGCCGTCACGTCGCCGTTCTCGCTGCTCGCGCATGCGTTCGGCAGCGGCGGCGAGGATCTCGGCTACGTCGAGTTCGCACCCGGCTCCGCGGTGCTGACCGATGCGCAGCAGAAGAAGCTCGACACGGTCGTGAAGATGCTGACCGAGAAGCCGTCGATCCGGCTCGACCTGATCGGCCGCGTCGATCCCGACAAGGACACGCCGGGGCTGCGCACCGCGTATGTCGACCGGCTCGTTCGTCAGCAGAAGCTGAAGGACGTCGTCGGGCAGGGCGAGAGCATCGACCCGATGACGGTGAACGTCGAGCCCGGCGAATACGACAAGTATCTGACGCGCGCCTACAAGGCGGCCGATTTCAAGAAGCCGCGCAACCTGATCGGCCTGCAGAAGACGCTGCCCGAAGCGGACATGAAAAAGGCGCTCGCCGAGCACGCACCGGCGGACGACAATGCGCTGCGCGCGCTCGCGCAGCAGCGCGCGCAGGCGGTGCGTCAGTATCTCGACGGCAAGATCGACGCGAAGCGCGTGTTCGTCGTCGCGCCGAAGCTCGATGCGAAGGGCATCGAGGACAAGGGCGCCACGACGCGCGTCGACTTCGGGCTGCAGTAAGCGTGCCGCTGCGCGGCCGCGTCGGCTTCTTCCGACGCGGTCGCGCGCATCGATCGGTCGTGCGCCGCGCGCGGCCCTAGCGCAGCGCGACCGTCGGCTCGCGCCGTTCCAGTTCCTTTCGCGCGCTCAGCGGCAGACGCGCATCGTCCCACTGCGCGATCCACTCGACTTCCTTCGCGGTAAATACCTGGCCGTAGTTGCGCAACGCGTACTGCAACGCGTCGACGACGTGATGGCGAATGATCTCGGGCGTGCGCGGGTCGTCGAGCACGAACCGCAATGCTTCCAGGGTCGACATTGTCGGGCTCCGAATCAGGGAAAACCCTTTATCACACGCCAATACTGGCGTGCCAACCGGACAAAAATCCCGGGGCGCGGCGCGTGGTCGCGCCGCCACGTCGTGGCGTTGCGATTCGTTACGTTTGATAGAGAACAGAAAGCCGTACTTCATCGGACCGCCGCAGAGCGCGGCGATATTTGGCGCGCCTGACGGCAAGTCACGCAGTCCAACGATCAATCGATGAGGTGGGGTGATGAGGTCTTTCTTCGGCAAACAGCGACATATCGCAGTGATGGTGGCCGGCGCGCTCGCGTTGGCAAGTGTGGGCGCGCACGCCCGGCAGGACGGCGCAGCCGGCGACTCGGCACACGGGCGCCGCGTCGTGAAGCACGTGCTGCTGCTCAGCATCGACGGCCTGCACGAGCAGGATCTCGCGCGCTGCATCGGCGCGAACACGTGCCCGAACCTCGCGGTGCTCGCGCAGAGCGGCGTCACCTATACGAATGCGTACACGCCCGGGCTGTCCGATTCGTTTCCGGGGCTCGCGGCGCTCGTGACCGGCGGCTCGCCGAAGACGGCCGGCCTGTTCTACGACGTGTCGTACGATCGCAACCTCTACGCGCCGAGCGACACGACCTGCTCTGGCAAGCAGGGCTGGAACGTCGTGTTCGACGAGACGACCGGCATCGACGCGCAGAACGGCGGCGCGCTCGTGCATCTCGACGGCGGCGGTGCATTCAATCCGCAGGCGATTCCGCACGCACGCGTGAACGGCCGCTGCGTGCCGGTCTATCCGCACGACTACGTGAAGACGAACACGGTGTTCGAGGCCGTGAAGGCCGCGGTGCCGAACGCGCGCACCGCGTGGGCCGACAAGCACGCGTGGGGCTACGACTGGCTGAACGGCCCGTCGGGCACGGGCGTCGACGATCTCGCGCGCACCGAGATCAACTCGATCGATCCGGCGACGGGCACCGACTACACCGACGTCTATTCGCATACGGCGCGCTTCGACAATTTGCACGTGCAGGCGCTGATCAACCAGATCGACGGCCGCGATTCGACGGGCACGAAGAACGCGCCGGTGCCGACGCTGTTCGGCGCGAACTTCCAGACGCTGAGCGTCGCGCAGAAGGCGCCGGTCGCGGCCGGCGGCGGCTATCTCGACGCGAACTTCACGCCGAACGGGCAGGTTGCGAACGCGATCACGTACGTGGACGATGCGATCGGCCGCATCGTCGGCGCGCTGAAGCAGCACAACCTCTACACGTCGACGGCCGTGATCGTGACGGCGAAGCACGGGCAGTCGCCGACCGATCGCACGAAGCTCGTGAAGCACGGCGATACGCTGACGAAGCTGCTCGAGGCGAACGGCTATCTCGATCCGAACGGCAACTTCGGCCAGAACAACACGAAGACGGGCAACCCGAACGACGGATCGGGCCTCGCCGGCACCGGCTTCGTGCAGACGGACGACGTCGGGCTGATCTGGCTGCGCGACCGCAGCCAGCGTACGGCGGTGGTGCAGACGCTGAACGCGAATCTCGGCTGCAACGCGCCCGGCATCTGCGCGGACGGCCCGCAGGCCTATGTGCTGTACGGCGCGGCGCTGGCCGAGCGGTTCGGCGATCCGGCGAACGGCCGTACGCCCGACATCATCGTCCAGCCGAACCCGGGCGTGATCTACACGTCGAGCACGAAGAAGGATGAAGAGCATGGCGGCAACGCGCCGGACGACAGCCATCTGGGCCTGCTCGTATCGTATCCGGGCCTGCATCGCGCGCGTACGGTGAGCGACGTGGTGGGCACGACGCAGGTCGCGCCGACGATTCTGGCGCTGCTCGGCGTCGAGCCGCGGCTGCTGCAGGCGGTCGTGGCGGAGAACACGCGCGTGCTCCCGGGGCTCGGCATCGAGCGTTGAGCGCGGCGGCGGTCCATCGCGTGTCGACGGCGGTGCGCGGGTTGAATTCCATCGCATGCACCGGCATATTCGTTGCGCATTGCCCGTTCAACGAAACGTATCGCGAGGACCGCTCATGCGTCTGCTGCTTGCCCTGTTGTTGCCGTGGTTTCAGTTTTTCACGATCGGTCGTCCGATCGCCGGGATTATCTGCCTGATCCTGCAGATCACGATCGTCGGCTGGCTGCCGGCGGCGATCTGGTCGGTGTATGCGCTGAGCCAGTACAAGACCGATCGCAAGATCGAAGCGGCGCTGCGCGAACGACGCTAGGCGTAAACGGCGCGGCGCCGCGACTCGTGCGGCGCCGCCGTAAGCGGCGAACCGGCAAAATCGGCCGCCCAAGGAGAAACGGCCGCTTCGATCGAGCGACGATCGAAGCGGCCGTTTTCATTTCACCGCGAACAGCGTCAGATTCATGAAGATCTTGAACGCATAGCCGAGCGTGACGGCGCCGATCACGCCGCCGGCCCACAGTACGACGAACCACATCCAGCCGCGCATCCGCGGGCGCCGGGCATCGGGCCGAGCGTCGGCGCGATCAGTGGTGGTAGTAATGCTGGTCTTCATGGCGCACCTTGCCTCGGAATACCCAGTAACCCATCGTCGTGTAGGCGATGATGATCGGCAGGATAACTGCTGCGCCGACCAGCGTGAAGGTCTGGCTCGAATGCGGCGCCGCCGCTTCCCAGATCGTCATCGTCTGCGGAATCGCATAAGGGAACAGCGTGACGAGCAGCCCGACGTAGCCGAGCAGCACCAGCGCGAGTGCGAGCACGAACGGCGTCATGTCATGCCGGGCGCGCACCGCGCGGCGCATCCACACCGCGCAGCCGGCGACGAGGAACGGCACCGGCAGCAGCCGCCAGAACAGCCCCGTATCGAACCAGCGCTGCGCGATGGCCGGATCCTGCAGCGGCGTCCAGAGGCTGACGATCGCGATGAAGGCGAGCAGCACGACGGTCAGCGGCCACACGACGCGATGCAGCCGGCGCTGCAGGTCGCCCTCGGTCTTCGCGACGAGCCAGCAGCAGCCGAGCAGCGCGTAGGTCGCGATCAGGCCGAGGCCCGTCAGCAGGCTGAACGGCGTCAGCCAGTCGAACGCGTCGCCGGCGAACACGCCGTCCTTCACGTCGATGCCCTGCAGGAACGCACCGAGTGCGACACCCTGGAAGAACGTCGCGCCGGCCGAGCCGCCGATGAACGCGAGATCCCACAGCTGCTTCGTGCGCCGTGCCTTCGCGCGCAGTTCGAACGACACGCCGCGGAAGATCAGGCAGACGAGCATGAAGATCAGCGGCAGATAGAGCGCAGACAGCACGGTCGAATAGACGACTGGGAACACGGCGAACAGCCCGGCGCCGCCGAGCACGAGCCACGTTTCGTTGCCGTCCCACACGGGCGCGACCGTGTTCATCATCAGGTCGCGTTCCTTCTCGTCCGGGAAGAACGGGAAGACGATGCCGATGCCGAGGTCGAAGCCGTCGAGCACGACGTACATGAAGAGCCCCAATGCGATGATCGCGGCCCAGATTACAGTGACGTCCATAGTTTTCTCGTATGCGGATGGGGTGGCGGGTCAGACGGTCTCGAGCGGTTCGTCGACGGCCGACATCGGGCGGCGCGCGGTGTGATCGCGGCGCGTGTCGGGCGTGTCGTCGTGCTTCGCGTCGGGCAGCGCGGGCCCGGCCTTCATCAGCTTCAGCATGTAGTAGACGCCGGTGCCGAACACGAGGAAGTACACGATCACGAACGTCATCATCGACACGCTGACCTGCTGCACCGTCAGCGGCGACACCGCATGCGCGGTGCGCATCACGCCGTACACGACCCACGGCTGACGGCCCGCTTCGGTCGTCACCCAGCCGGCGAGCAGCGACACGAAGCCGGCCGGGCCCATCACGAGCGCGAAGCGCTGCAGCAGCTTCGACTCATACAGGCGGCCGCGGCGGCGCAGGAACCACGCGAGCACGGCGAGGCCGATCATCGCGAAGCCGAGGCCGACCATGATCCGGAAGCTCCAGAACACGAGCGTCGAATTCGGACGGTCTTCCGGCGGGAATTCCTTCAGCCCGCGAATCTCGCCGTCCCAGCTATGCGTGAGGATCAGGCTGCCGAGATGCGGCACCTTGACGGCGTAGCGTGTCGTCTCGGCCTTCATGTCCGGAATGCCGAACAGGTTCAGCGCGGTGCCGCCCTTCTCGGTTTCCCACAGCCCTTCGATCGCGGCGATCTTCGCGGGCTGGTACTTCAGCGTGTTCAGGCCGTGCTGGTCGCCGATGATCGCCTGCACCGGCGCGAGCACGAGCAGCAGCCACAGCGCCATCGAGAACATCTTCTTCACGCTCTTGTCGCGGCGGCCTTTCAGCAGGTGATACGCGCCCGTCGCGGCCACCACCAGCGCGGCGACGATGAACGCGGCGATCGCCATGTGCAGCAGCCGGTACGGGAACGACGGGTTGAAGATGATCGCGAACCAGTCGGTCGGCACGATGCGGCCATCGACGATCTCGAAGCCCTGCGGCGTCTGCATCCAGCTGTTCGACGCGAGGATCCAGAACGTCGAGATCAGCGTGCCGATCGCGACCATCAGCGTCGCGCCGAAGTGCGCGCGCGGGCTCACGCGATTCCAGCCGAACAGCATGATGCCGAGGAAGCCGGCTTCGAGGAAGAACGCGGTCATCACTTCGTACATCAGCAGCGGGCCGGTGACCGAGCCGGCGAAGCTGGAGAAGCCCGACCAGTTGGTGCCGAACTGATAGCTCATCACCACGCCCGAGACGACGCCCATCCCGAACGCGACGGCGAAGATCTTCGACCAGAACAGGCAGAGCGTCTTGTAGTACGCCTTGCCGGTTTTCAGCCAGCGGTATTCGAGTACGGCGATGAAGCTCGCGAGCCCGATGCTCATGGCCGGAAAGACGATGTGGAAGGAGACGGTGAACGCGAATTGCAGGCGGGCCAGATCGAGGGCCGAAAAAGCGGTGTCCATACCAGTTGACCGAAGCAGACGATACCCGCCGACGGATGCCGGCGGACCCCGGCACAGCGCTGCGGGGTTGGCTGGAGTATCGGACGCGATGTTGCGTCGCGAAATGTGCCAACTCGTCGCAGATGTCCAGCCCGTTGCGCCCGATTCCGGCGTAAATCGTTGATTCGTATCAAGAACGGCGATCGCGGCGCGGGGTGGCCCGGCGTGGCGGTCTGCCGCATGTGCGTCAATATGGCGCGTCGCGGTATTGAACGGTATCGCGGACCGCGAACCACAGTTCCCGCTGCCTGGCGTGCATCGCGTTGCGCGGTGCACGGACTACCGGGTTGCGGCCGACAGCGCCGGGCTATTGCTCGACCGGGCGAGCAACCTGCCCTGTATCGGCGGACTCCTGCGCTCGTTCGCCCCGGTCCGGTCGCGAACAGGCTCGAAAACCATTCCTACCAACATTGGCCTGATTTTCCGGCCGTTTCCGTTTAGCGTCTTCGTCAGGATTTTCCCCTAGCGGACGCTTTCGCGCGTTGCACGCGCCGCCAGGCCGTGATCTCCGCGAAACCCCGCACGACCGCGCCGGCATTGCGTTTCACGTGATTTGCGCGGTTTCGGTGCAGTGCTGCGTGTTCGCCCGTATCGGAATGCATTACCAAAGGTATGGAAAAGCGCACAGAAAATGTATCTGGAGCGACGAAATTGGATTGATACGCTGCATTCACTGTATCAGCGCCGTCAACCACGCAGGAGCGGAATCGAGCCCACGCGCCGGGCTGGCGATCGATGACGATTCGGACGAAGTTCACGGCTTCTCTTTCCAGTTAGTCGGGATGACAGAATGGCTCCAAATCTGACGTTTGCGCCGGGCGACGTACTTGCCCCCGGCGCAGTCCACACCGACGGTGCGCCGTCGATCGTCCGGTCGAGTATCGCGACCGGATCCGACATCCTGACCGTCAAGCATCTGTCGAAGATTTTCGGTCCGAAGCCCGAGCGTGCGATCGAGATGATGAAGCGCGGCGTCGGCCGCAACGAGATCTTCGCGGAAACCGGCAACATGGTGGCGGTGAACGACGTGAGCCTGAGCGTGCGCGCCGGCGAAATCTTCGTGATCATGGGGCTGTCCGGCTCCGGGAAATCGACGCTCGTCCGGCTGCTGAACCGCCTGATCGAGCCGACGTCGGGCCAGGTCGTGCTCGAAGGCCGCGACATCGCGCCGATGTCGACGCCGGAACTGCGCAAAGTGCGGCGCCGGAAGATGGCGATGGTGTTCCAGTCATTCGCTTTGCTGCCGAATCGCTCGGTGCTCGACAACATCGCGTACGGGCTCGAAGTCGCGGGAATCAGGAAGGCGCAGCGCTACGAGGTCGCGCGTGCGGCGCTGGAGCGCGTCGGACTCGGCTCGTACGAGAAGCTGCTGCCGAGCGAGTTGTCCGGGGGCATGCAGCAGCGCGTGGGCCTCGCCCGCGCGCTCGCGGTGAATCCGTCGGTGCTGCTGATGGACGAGGCGTTCTCCGCGCTCGATCCGCTGATCCGCTTCGAAATGCAGAACGAACTGCTGCGCCTGCAGAAGGAAGAGCAGCGCACGATCGTGTTCATCTCCCACGATATCGAGGAAGCCGTCAAGATCGGTGGGCGCATCGGCATCATGAAGGACGGCTGCCTGATCCAGGTCGGCACGCCGGCCGAGCTGATCCAGACGCCCGCCGACAAGTACGTGCAGGACTTCTTCCGCAACGTCGACGTATCGCGCTTCCTGAAGGCGTCGAGCATGCTGACGCGGATCGAGCGCGGGCTGCTCCGGTGCGATGCGGGCACGCCGTCCGACCGCTACCTGAACCAGCTGATCGACAGCGGCGCGGAGTGCGGCTACGTATGCGACGAGGCCGGTCGTTACCTCGGCTGTGTCACGCCCGCCACGCTGCACCGTTCCGGCACGCGGCCGATTCGCGACGCGTTCCTGGACGACTTCAACGCGGTGTCGATCGATACGGATCTGCATCGGCTCGCGTCGATCGCGCTGACGCAGCAGCACGACGTGCCGGTGACGGATGCGGCGGGACAACTGGCGGGCGTTGTGTCCTGCCGGACGATACTCAAGCAGATGATGCAACGGAGGGCAGCATGAACGCGTCGGTGATCGGGAAGTTCGCGGAGAATTTCGTCAACTTTTTGTTTCTGCATTTTCGCGGCGGCTTCGACACGTTTTCGGCGGGTCTCGGCGCGGTCGTGAAGCTGCTCGAGGACGGTCTCGCCGCCGTACCGTTCATCGCGATGGTCGTGATCCTGGTGGGCGTCGCGCTGTGGCGCCGCGGCATCGTGTTTTCGGTCTTCGTCGGCCTCGCGCTGTTCGTCATTCACTACATGGGATTGTGGGCGCAGACGGTCTCCACGCTCGCGCTCGTCACCGCGGCGACGTTCTTCAGCCTCGTGATCGGCGTGCCGCTCGGCATCTGGGGCGCGCGCAACAACCGGATCGGCATGATCCTGCGTTCGCTGCTCGACTTCATGCAGACGATGCCCGCGTTCGTCTACCTGATTCCCGCCGTGATCCTGTTCGGGCTTGGGCGCGTGCCTGCGGTGATCGCGACGATCGTGTTCGCGATGCCGCCTGTCGTGCGGCTGACGACGCTCGGCATCCGGCAGGTCCGTGAGGAGCTGATCGAAGCCGGCCGCTCGTTCGGCAGCACCGACTGGCAGCTGCTGTGGAAGATCCAGCTGCCGAACGCGTTGCCGTCGATCATGGCGGGCGTGAACCAGACGATCATGATGGCGCTGTCGATGGTGGTGGTCGCGTCGATGATCGGCGCGGGCGGCCTTGGCGAATACGTGCTGAGCGGGATCCAGCGTCTCGACATCGGGATCGGCTTCGAGGGCGGGCTCGGCGTCGTGCTGCTCGCGATCGTGCTGGACCGCCTGACCGAGAGCTTCGGCGTGAACGCGAAGAAGAAGCTGACGAAGCCGATCGCGCGTGCCGGCAAGGCGGGCCCGCGGGGTGCGGCACGGACCTGACGGATACGGCTGTCGGCAGCAATCGAAGGACGACGAAGCGCCGCGGCCACGGTGCCGCGGCGCAACCGGTGTAGCAGTGCGTGGAGACCAGAAACGCCGATCGAAGGCGTTCCTCACTCGTGAAAGACTCGATCGATTAAAAAAGGAGTACTAGATGAATGCCAAGACGTTTAGGTCGCTTCTGGCGAACCTTGCAGTATCGACAGTGGTTGCCTGCAGCGCAGCTGCAGGGACAGCGTCGGCCGCCGAGCCGGTCAGGATCGCGGTCACCAACTGGGCCGATGTGCTGGCGGTGGCCAACGTCGCGAAGTATGTGCTGGAGACGCAGCTCAAGCAGCCCGTTCAGTTCGTGCAGGCCGACATCGGCATCCAGTACCAAGGCATCGCGCGCGGGGACCTCGACATCATGGTCGGCGGCTGGCTGCCGGTCACGCACGGTGCGTACTACGCGAAGTACAAGAACGACCTGGACGATGTCGGCGTCGTCTACAGCGGCGGCAAGAACGGCTGGGCGGTGCCCGCGTACGTGCCCGAATCGGAGCTGTCGTCGATTGCGGACCTGAACAAGCCGGAAGTCAAGAGCAAGCTGAACGGCACGATCCAGGGCATCGAGCCGGGCGGCGGCCTGATGCAGGCGTCGGAAAAGACCATCAAGGCGTACAACCTGGACGGCTACAACCTCCAGGCGTCGAGCGAGGCCGGCATGCTGGCCAGCGTCTCGCGTGCGTACCAGTCGAAGCAGTGGATCGTCGCGACGGTCTGGAGCCCGCACTGGCTGTTCCAGAAGTGGCCGATGCGTTACCTGAAGGACCCGAAGGGCACGCTGGGCGGTGAAGAGCAGATCCACGCGTTCGCATCGAAGAAGTTCGCGGGCAAGTTCCCGCGCGCTGCCGTGTTCTTCAAGCATCTGAAGCTGACGCTGGCCGATGTCGAGGCGATCGAGTTCGAAGGCAACAGCACGAACGACTACGCGAGCGCCGCGAAGAAGTTCGTCGACGCTCATCCGGACAAGCTGAAGGCCTGGCTGCAGCAGTAAAGCCACGTGCCGGTGGCGCGGGCGACGAGGTCGCGATCGTCCGCGAACCGGCGCATATGCCGGCCGATGCCGGCGGCCGTACGACCCATCCACGCACAACGTAACGAATCGCGTCGCGGAGTCATCAAGTGAACGAGAACGCTCTATTTTTTGCCGAAACGCTCCAGAGCCGCGATCCGGTGATCGCATCGGAAATCGCATTGGAGCTGCGTCGCCAGCAGACGCAGATCGAACTGATCGCGTCCGAGAACATCGCGTCCGCGGCGGTGCTGGAAGCGCAGGGCACCGTGTTGACGAACAAGTACGCGGAAGGCTATCCGTCGCGCCGGTACTACGGCGGCTGCGACCATGTCGACCGGATCGAGGCGCTCGCGATCGATCGCGCGTGCGCGCTGTTTGATGCGAATCACGCAAACGTGCAGCCGCATTCGGGCGCGCAGGCCAACGGGGCGGTCATGCTCGCGCTCGTCAAGCCGGGCGACACGGTGATGGGGATGTCGCTCGACGCGGGCGGCCACCTG
>NZ_KV786577.1:0-18355 GCF_001806955.1 Burkholderia sp. HMSC10F09 | reverse complement strand
AGTGGTTCAACGCGGTGCAGTACGGCGTGAGCCCGGACACGCTGCGCATCGATTACGACGACGTGCGGCGGCTCGCGCAGCGCCATCGCCCGAAGCTGATCATCGCCGGCTATTCCGCCTATCCGCGCGCGCTCGACTTTGCCGCGTTCCGCGAGATCGCCGACAGCGTCGACGCGAAGCTGATGGTCGACATGGCGCATATCGCCGGCATCGTCGCGGCCGGCCGCCATCAGAACCCGGTGCCGTTCGCCGACGTCGTGACGTCGACCACCCACAAGACGCTACGCGGTCCGCGCGGCGGCTTCATCCTGACGAACCACGCCGACATCGCGAAGCAGATCAACTCGGCTGTTTTTCCGGGGCTGCAGGGCGGCCCGCTGATGCATGTCGTCGCGGGCAAGGCGGTGGCCTTCGCGGAAGCGCTGCGCCCCGAGTTCACGCGCTATATCGACCAGGTGCTGCGCAACGCGCAGACGCTCGCGCAAGTGCTGGTGGCCGGCGGCCTGACGCTCGTCACCGGCGGCACCGACAACCACCTGCTGCTGGTCGACCTGCGCGCGCGGCGCATCACCGGCATGCAGGCGGAAAAGGCATTGGAGCGCGCAGGAATCACCTGCAACAAGAACGGCATTCCGTTCGATACGGCAAATCCGACCGTCACGTCCGGGATACGGCTCGGTACGCCGGCCGGCACGACGCGCGGCTTTGGTCCCGCGCAGTTCGAGCAGATCGGCGACATGATCCTCGCAGTCCTGGCGGCGCTCGAGCGCAATCCGGACGGCGACGAAGCCGTGGAACGCGCAGTCCGTACCCACGTGCGCGATTTGTGCAACCAGTTTCCGATCTACGCGCATGCGGAGGTATTTGCGTGATCGCAGAAACCGCATCGGGTCGCCAAACGATCCGAACCGCATGACGAATCGGTCGGCGTTGCTGCGGGTGGCCGCGGCGCGCCCCGACGCTTTATTGCACGGCCGGCTTCCGTTCCGACGGCAGGAACCCGGCGCACCCATCTGAACAAGGAATCGAAATGAGCTTCGAAGGCGTACACACCCCACTGGTCACCCCGTTCGACGCGGACGGTGAAGTCAATCACGAACTGCTGGGGCGGCATGCGGCCGATCTCGCCGGCCGCGTATCCGGCCTGGGCATCGGCGGCACGACCGGCGAGTACTACGCGCTGAATTTCGACGAACGCGTGCGCACGTTCGACACGGTTGCGGCCGCCGCGGGCGGCAAGACGTTCCTGACCGCCGGCATCAACGCGACGACGACGAAGGAAGTGCTGCGCCTGGGTCGCGAAGCGAAACGCGCGGGACTGGACGCGCTGCTGGTTGCGGCGCCGTACTACGCACAGCCGACGCAGCAGGAACTGCTTGCGCACCTGCTCGCGATCGACGACGCGCTCGACATGCCGATCATGCTGTACAACTTCCCCGCCCGCACCGGCACCGAAATCGGCGACGGCATTCTGGAGAAGCTGCTCGAGCGCAAGAATTTCGTCGCGATGAAGGAAAGCACTGGCGACATCGCGCATCTGCATCACCTGTCCACGCATTTCAGCGGCCGGCTCGTGCTGAGCTGCGGGATGGACGATCAGGCGCTCGAGTTCTTTGCATGGGGCGCGCGCAGCTGGGTGGGCGGCGCGTCCAACTTCCTGCCGGAAGCGCACACCGCTCTGTTCGACGCCTGTGTAACACGCGGCGATTTCGCGACCGGTCGCAAGCTGATGGCGCAACTGCTGCCGGTGCTCGAACTGCTCGAGCGCAGCGGCAAGTTCATTCAGTACGTGCGTTACGGCTGCGAGCTGGCCGGCTTGCCGGTCGGCGTCGCGCGCGCACCGCTCGGCGCGCTGTCCGGCGACGAGCGCGACGCGTTCGCGAAGCTCGTGAAGCCGCTGCTGCGCGACGGCCGGTAATCCATCATGAGTTCGACTCTGGAATTTGCGCGGTTTCCTGCGCCGGACGGAATGAATGGCTGGTGGGAGAGCCTGCCGCCCGCGCAGGACGCGCGCACCGTCACGTCCGACGCCCGGTTCGACTGGGTCGTCGTCGGCGGCGGCATCACGGGGCTGTGCGCGGCGCGCCGGCTCGCCGAGCTCGCACCTGGCGCGTCGATCGCGCTCGTGGAGGCCGACCGGATCGGCCGCACGACGGCCGGGCGCAATTCCGGATTCTTCGTCGATCTGCCGCACGACATCAGCAGCGAAAGCTACTCGCGCAGCATCGATGAGGACCGCGCCGACGTGCGGTTCCAGCGGCACGGCATCGACTATGTGCGCGACATCGTGCGGCGCTTCGGCATCGACTGCGACTGGCGCGACGAGGGAAAATTCCACGCATCGGTCAACAGGAAGGGCACCGCTGCACTCGCGCATTTCGCAGACGGCCTGTCGCGCATCGGCGAAGCGTTCGAATGGCTCGACGAGCGGGCCATCCAGGCCGTGACCGGCACCGACTTCTACACGGGTGCGCTGTTCACGCCGGGCTGCAGTACCGTGCAACCGGCTGCACTGATGCGCGGTCTCGCCGCAACGCAGCCGGACAACGTGGCGGTGTTCGAGCTCAGTCCGGTCACGCGGATCGAGTCGCGCGGCGACGCGCGCGTGCTGCATTTCGCCGGCGGCATGCTCGTCGCGAAGCAGGTGATTCTGTGCACGAACGCGTATGCGGCGACCTTCGGCATGCATTCGAACGGATTGCTGCCGGTCTATACGTTCGCGTCGCTCACGCGCCGGATGAATGCCGACGAAGTCGCGAAGCTCGGCGGCATGCGGTCGTGGGCGGTGATTCCGGCCGATCCGATGGGCACGACGGTGCGGCGCCTGATCACCGATCGCATTTGTGTGCGCAACCATTTTGCGTTCCGGCCGGACGTGAAGGTGTCGCCTGCCGACCTCGCGAAGGCGCGGCATCTGCATCGGCGCTCGTTCGAGCGCCGCTTCCCGATGCTCGGCGACGTCGAGCTCGAATATACGTGGGGTGGGCCGCTGTGCCTGTCCGCGAACAACGGCGCGCTGTTCGGCAAGCGCGACGACGGACTCTACGAGGCGATCGGCTGCAACGGCCTCGGGCTGAGCCGCGGGTCGTCGTCCGGCAAGCTGATCGCCGAATACGCGCTCGGCGAATCGGACAGCCTCGTGCAGCAGTTGCTGAAGCAGCCGCATCCGCGTCCGCTGCCGGTTCGGCCGCTGCTGGACCTGGCCGTGTCGGCGACGATCTGGGCGAAGGAATTCTCGGCGGGTGCCGAGCTTTGACGATTGAGGAAACGACATGACGACCCATCAGGATTGGAAGCAGAAGGCGAGTACGTTGTCGCTCGACGGCCGTGCGTTCATCGCGGGCGAGCGCAGCGCGGCGGCGTCGGGCGAGACGTTCGCGACGCTCAACCCGGCGTCGGGCAAGGTGCTCGCCGAAGTGGCGCGCTGCAGCGAACGCGACGTCGATCGCGCGGTCACGGCTGCGCGCGAAGCGTTCGAGTCGGGCATCTGGTCGAAGGCCGCGCCCGCGCATCGCAAGGCGGTGCTGCTGCGCATCGCGCAGCTGATCGACGAGCACGCGGAGGAACTCGCGCTGCTCGAGGCGCTGGAAGCCGGCAAGCCGATCAGCGAATGCCTGGGGCTCGACATTCCCGAGTCGGCCGCGTGCATCCGCTGGCATGCGGAGGTGACGGACAAGCGCTACGACGCGTTGTCGCCGTCCGGCGCCGGCGTTGTCGGCATGATCACGCGCGAGCCGATCGGCGTCGTCGGCGCCGTGCTGCCATGGAATTTTCCGGCGCTGATGCTTGCCTGGAAAATCGGCCCCGCGCTGTCGGTGGGCAATAGCGTGGTCGTGAAGCCGGCCGAGCAGACGTCGCTGTCGACGCTGCGCATCGCGGATCTCGCGCGGGAAGCCGGCGTGCCGCCGGGCGTGTTCAGCGTCGTCACCGGGTTCGGCGGCGAGGCCGGCGAGGCAATCGGTCGCCATCCTGACGTCGATCTCGTCGCATTCACCGGCTCGACCGCAACCGGCAAGCGTTTCCTGCACTACGCGGCCGATACGAACCTGAAGCGCGTCGTGCTCGAATGCGGCGGCAAGAATCCGCAAGTGATCCTGCCCGACGTCGCGAACCTCGATGTCGTGGCCGAACAGGCGGTCGCGGCCGCGTTCTGGAACATGGGCGAGAACTGCAGCGCCGGCTCGCGGATCCTCGTGCCTGCGAGCCGCAAGGCGGAACTGCTGGAGAAGGTTCAGGCGGTACTCGCCGGCTGGAAGACCGGTGACCCGCTCGACCCGGACGTGAAGCTCGGCGCGCTGATCGAGCGGAAGCATTACGAGAAGGTGCTCGGCCATATCGAGAAGGCGAAGGCGGAAGGCGCGCACGTCGTGTGCGGCGGCCGTGCCATTCTCGCGGAGACTGGCGGCTGGTTCGTCGAACCGACGATCTTCGACCACGTCACGCCCGAGATGAGCATTGCGCGCGATGAGGTGTTCGGGCCGGTCGTGTGCTTCATCGAGTACGACGACGTCGACGACGCGGTCCGAATTGCGAACGATACGTGCTACGGGCTGGCTGCGTCGCTGTGGACCGACAACGTGAACAGTGCGCACAAGATTGCCGCGCGGATTCGCGCGGGGACGGTCACGGTGAACTGCTTCGGCGAGGGCGATCTGTCCACGCCATTCGGCGGCTTCAAGCAGTCCGGGTTCGGCGGCCGCGACAAATCCGTGTACGCGCACGATCAATACTGCGAGCTGAAGACGACCTGGCTGAAGCTCGACTGAGTGGTACCACGCACGCGGCATCGCGGCCCGCGCGGGTCGCGATGCCGGTTGGCGGACGGGGGCGGCGGCTTGCTCGGGCCGCCGGTCGGCCGCGATGTCGCCGCGCGCCTCGTCGCGCGCCTCGTCGCGCGAGCATGGCGTGCGCCTTGCAGTCGCCATCGTCGCTTCTGATAATAGCGATGCGGTGCACTACCGATCGAAAATGGCGTCGTCGTGACGACGACGCGGCGGCTGAGCCGCTCTTGCCGGCCGACTGACTCGCAGGCCGCAATATTCAGAGAATTGAAAGGTGTGCGACGAGATTGCCTGAGGGCAGCCGGCGGCACCGTCGTCGACGGGTTCGTCGGCGCAGTGTCCGGCCTCCGTTTTGAGAGTGAAAGCCATGTTGAAGAAGCAATTGTTTGCTGACCGACTTCTCGCGCAGATGCCGTCGCTTCGCGCGCTGCGGTGCTTCGTGACGGCGGCGCGCTACGAGAGCTTCACTCAGGCTGCCGAGGTTCTGTGCGTGACGCAGGCCGCGATCAGCCGGCAAATCAAGGAGCTCGAGGATTCGCTCGACGTTGCGCTGTTCGAGCGCACTGGCCGGCATATCGCGCTGACCGATGCCGGGCGGATCCTGTACAACGCGTCGTATCTGTCGATCATGAACATCGCCGAGGCGGCGGAAGCCGTGCGTCGGACCGACAAGCACGCGCTGATGGTCTGCGTGTCGCATACGTTCTCCGCGCTGTGGCTGTCGTCGCGGCTGCCCGCGTTTCGCGAGCGGTTTCCGGATATCCAGTTGCACGTGATCGTCACCGAGCATTTCATGGAGCTCGACGGGCTCATCGAGCCCGACGTGATCGTCACGAAGAACCCGCCGCGCGAGCCCGAGTTCGAAGCCGAGCCGCTGTTTCACGACATCGTGTATCCGGTGTGCAGCCCGTCGTTTCATGAGCGGCATTTTCATGGCCGGTCGCTGAAGCCGCTGGACCTGCTGTCGAGCCCGACGCTGAATCTGTCGATGCTAGGCCGAGCACAGGTGTGCGAGCATGTCGACTGGCGCGTGTGGCGCAATTGGTTCCAGCAGAGCGACGGCACCGAAAAGCTGGCCGCGAACAAGTATCTGGAAAGCAACGACTACCGGCTGCTGGTCGCGCAGGCGGAGGCCGGCGAAGGTACGCTGCTCGGCTGGCACCACCTCGTGCACCGGCAGATCGAGCGCGGCGCCCTGATACGACCGGTACAGGACGTGCTGGTGTTCCGCGACCGCCATCACTATCTGATCACGCACCGCAATGCGCAGTCGCGCCCCGAGTATCGGTTGTTCCGTCAGTGGCTGCGCGACGAGGTCGGTATCATGATGCACGGCTGGCTTGATGCCGGTGTCGAGATCGCTCGATGACACGCTGCCTGCGGCACCCTGCGCGAAGACCTGTGTCGACCGCGCTCGAACGCCGCCATCATCCGATCCCGTCCGTGATCGCGCTGATCGGCTTCGAGGCGGTCACGGCCGCTGGATGTGTGCGCAACGGTCGACGCACGACTTAAAGCCAGTCCGTTTCGAACGGGAACGTCGACAGCGGCACACACCCGGTCTCTGTGAGCAGCACCTGCTGCTCGAGCTTCACGCCCTCGTCGCCGCCTTCCGCGCCGATATAGCTTTCGATGCACAACGTCATTCCGCTCTCGAACGTACCGTCGTAGCCGGTGCTGCCCCAGTCCATGTAATACGCGACGGACGGATACTCGTCCACCATGCCGATCCCGTGTGCGAGGCAGCTGTAGCGATTCTTCCGATACGGTTGCGGCATGTTCCAGCTGCGTGCGGCGAACTCGCTGAACGCCATGCCCGGGCGCAGCAGCTCCATGTTGGTCGTCAGCTGCGCGTACGCGGCGGCATAGAGTCGGCGCTGGGCGTCGGTCGGACGAACGTGGCCGACCGTCCAGGTTCGGGAAATATCCGCGCAATAGCCGAACGGGCCGACCAGGTCGGTATCGAACGCGATCAACTCGCCCTGCCTCATGGTGCGTGCGCTGCATTCCTGCATCCACGGGTTGGTGCGGGGGCCCGACGCGAGCAGGCGCGTCTCGATCCATTCCCCGCCGAGCCGGATATTCTCGTAGTGCAGGTGGGCCCAGAGATCCTGTTCGCTCATGCCCGGCGTCAGCGCGTTGTGCATGCGCCGGATGCCTTGCTCGCACACGTCGATGGCGATCTTGATCAAGTGCAGTTCATCCGCCGATTTCACCGCGCGCGCGTGTTCCATCAGCGCTTGCCCGTCCGCCACGCGCACGCCCTGCTCCTGCAGCGCATAAACGCCGTCGGGATCGAGCCTGTCAACGGCGATGTGCATCTCCGACGGCGTGTGCCGACGCAGCAGATCGGCGACTTCGCGCGCCCATTGCCGGGCCTTGCGCGCCGATTCTGGTCCCGAGCTGAAGTAGTTCCAGCAGGTGGCGCCGTGCAGCTCGACATCGAGCGTGCTGTCGTTCCACACGTGCTCGCAGTTGTGGAACTCGAAACCGATGACGGGCCCGTGTGCAAACACCATCACGTAGCGCGTCGGGTTGCGTCCGGTCCAGACCTGCATGTTGGACGTATCGGTCGCATAGCGGATGTTCACGGGGTCGTACAGAACGATGGCAGGACAATTCCGTCGAACGAGTTCGCGCCTGACCCGCTCGATGCGATACGCGCGCACGCGCTCCATCAGATCGTCCGGAACGCCGGTGGCACGGTTCGTTTGCATCGTTGTCGCCGCATGAAGGGTGCTGACCGCTGACATTGCTCCTCCCGTTCGTCGTTGTGGATCCATCCGGACGCCTGGCGGCGCGCGCTCGCGACGCCCGGCGCCAGCGGGTCCTTCGAGGCCAGTATCGAAACGTCGAAAAGGCCGGTCAACGCGCTATATTTTCACGATCGCATTACATTAAGTGATGCGACGGACGGGCGCGACGATGACCGTGACGCCGACGCATTCGACTGGGCGGAAAGGCGGGCCGCATCCTTCAATGCTGTTCGAAGCGGGACGGGAGACGGCGATTGCGCTGACGCGGTGCGTCACCGCACGGGAAGTTCCTCGCGCAACCAGTCGATCAATTGCGTGACCGCTGGCGTCAACGAACGGCCGTGAGGCACGATGACGAAATAGGCGTCGCTCGTCTTGCACGATCCGACCGGTATCCGGACCAGTTCGCCGGTTGCCAGCAGGTCGTGCACGAGCCGGCTCCAGCCGAGCGCGACGCCCTGTCCGTATCGGGCGGCCTGTATCGCATCCGTGTAGAGGGTGCAGCGCAGCGCGTAGTCGAGCTTCGGCGGGCGGTGACCGACCGAGCGGAACCACGCTTCCCAGCCCATCCAGCCTTCGGACGTCGAGTCGGATTCGATCAGCGGAAGCGCGCCGAGCGCCTCGACAGATTCGGGCGTTCCGTTCTCCTTGAGGAAGGCCGGCGAGCAGACCGGAAACACTTCCTCGTCGAACAGCAGGATCGAGGTTCCGTCCGCCCATTTTCCGTCGCCATAGCGCACCGCGACGTCGACTTCCACATGACGAAGGTCCGCGGTAAACATTTGGGTCGTCAACCGCAGCTTCAGGGGCGGATTCAGGTGCTTGAGCTTGGGCAGCCTCGGCAGCAGGCGGAACTGTGCGAACGATGCGGTCGCCGCGAGCACGAGCTCCTGCTGATCGGCGCCCGTCGACAGACGGTCGAATGCGCCGGCGATTCGCTGCATCGATTCAGCGACGGCGACATAAAGCATTTCGCCTTCGTTCGTCAGCGAGATCGAACGATGCAGACGATGGAAGAGGCGCACGTCGAGCGTTTCCTCGAGGAAACGCACTTGCCGGCTGACCGCTGCCTGGGTCACGCCGAGTTCGGCCGCCGCGTGCGTGAAGCTGCCGAGGCGGGCGACTGCTTCGAATTCCACCAATGCGGTCAGCGACGGCACAATCCGCCGGTAACCTTTTGTTGCTTTCGTCATGTGAGTCTGATTCTCGTGCGGCCGGGGCGAATCGTGCGTCTCCGAATTGTACTGGTCAAGGCGCCGATGTTGCGATGCGGACGCGTATCGAATCGTGAGTTTCCGCCGGGCAAATCCGGGTTAACCAAGGGGCCGACGGTGCGCGTGTTCTTGCATAACACAAAGTAATGCGAACGAGAAAATATAGCGCGTTGACGGGCCAAATTGCCCCTCCAATACTTCGCTCAAAGTCTGAAAAACGCCCAGCGAAAATCAACCCCATTGGAGGATCCGATGTCTGCCATTCCGCTCAAGACCCACCGCGAACTGCTTGACAGCCGCAAGCCCGGGCACGGGCTGCCGGCCGGGCTTCTCGGTCGGCAGGATGTGTTCGAGACGGACGTCGAAGTATTCTTCGAGAAGCTCTGGATCTTCGTGGCCGTGACGGCCGACGTGCCGGAGCCGGGCGACGTCTACGCGGTCGATATCGGCAAGTCGTCTATCCTGATCGTGCGCGACGACGACGAGAACATCCGCGCGTATCGCAACGTGTGCCGCCACCGTGGCGCGCGCCTGATGAAGAGCGCGACGAAAGCGACGGTCGGCATGCTGGTGTGCCCGTATCACCAGTGGACGTACGACCTGGACGGCAGCCTGAAGCACGCGACGCACATGGGCAAGGATTTCGACACGAAGTGCCGCAGCCTGATCCCGGTTCACGTGAAGGTGGTCGGCGCGCACGTGTTCGTGTGCCTCGCCGAAGAAGCGCCCGCGGATTTCTCGAAGCTCGAGACGGTAATGGCGCCACGATTCGCACCGTACGACATGCAGCGCACGAAGATCGCGCACGAGATGACGATCGTCGAGAACGGCAACTGGAAGCTCGTGATGGAAAACAATCGCGAGTGCTACCACTGCGGCGGTACGCACCCGGAGCTCACGCAATCGTTCCTCGCGCACGACTTCGGCTTCTGCCCGGATGGCCAGAGCGAGGAATCGCTGCGCGACTACGACGCCTATCTCGCCCGCAATGCCGCGCGCAGGAAGGAGTGGGAAGAGGACGGCTATATCTGCGAGGCGTTCGAATCGGTCGACGAGAGTGTCCAGACCAATTTCCGCACGCAGCGGCTCGTCATTGCCGGCGCCTGCGAATCGCAGACGATGGATACCAAAGTCGCGTGTACGAAGCTGCTCGGCGATCTGCCGCGCCGCGATCTCGGCGACGTGCATATGTGGACCCATCACTCGTGGACGCACGTGATGAGCGATCACGCGGTTGTCGCGTACATCCTGCCGATCGCGCCGGACAAGACGGTCGTGCGCACGGTGTGGCTCGTGCATGCGGATGCGGTCGAAGGCGTCGACTACGACGTGAAGACGTTGACCGAAGTCTGGGTCGCCACGACCCGTCAGGACGCCGACCTCGTCGGGATCACGCATAGCGGGACGCAGGACCCCGCCTATGTCCCGGGCCCGTATTCGACCTACACGGAAGGCGCGCTCGAACAGTTCGCACGTTGGTACGACGCGCGTCTGAAGGCTCACGGCATCTGAGTATCGTCATGAAAGTCAGAGAGAGCTTTTGCATGTCCGATCCGGCCACCGCGGCGACGGATCGTTTCTCGGATCCCGCTACCTGGGAGCGCGCGGACGTCCGGTGGGACAGCAGCGAACAAAAGACGCTGGTGTGCTGTCGCGTGCGGGACGAGACGCACGACGTCCGTACTTTCGTGTTCAGTGCGAAGGACGGGCGCCCGTTCAGCTTCGAGCCCGGCCAGTTCGTCACGGTGTCGGCGGATGTCGACGGCGTGGCGGTCAGCCGCTGCTATACGGTGTCGTCGCCGCCGACGCGGCCCTACACGTTATCGATCACGGTCAAGCGCACGCCCGGCGGCGTGATGTCGAACTGGCTGCACGCGAACATGCGGCCCGGCGTCGAGTTGCGCGCGTTCGGCCCGTCCGGCGTCTTCACGCCGGCCTCGGGGCCGGCCGAGAAGGTGCTCTACCTGTCCGCCGGCTCCGGCGTGACGCCGCTGATGTCGATGACGAGAGCGGCGATCGACCTCGGACTGAATCGCGACATCGTGTTCGTGCACAGCGCGAGAACGCCCGCCGACATCGTTTTTCGCGACGAGCTCGAGCGGCTGAGCGGTGAAGCGGACCGCCTCAAGGTGATCTTTATTTGCGAGGCCCCGGGATCCGAGCCGGACTGGCGCGGGCCGACTGGTCGACTCAGTCTCGAGCTGCTGCGACAGCACGTTCCGGACTATCGTGACCGCGAAGTCTTCACGTGTGGCCCGTCGGGCTACATGGACGCCGCGCGGGCGCTGCTCGCGCTGGGCGGTCATGATCCCGCCCGCTATCACCAGGAGAGCTTCAACTTCGCCGAAACGGTCGAGCCTGCCGTGGACACGGCCGGCGTGCCGCCACCTTCGGCCGAGGCGGGCGTTCGCACGTATACGGTGCGCCTTGCCAAGTCGGGCAAGATCTTTCCGATGACCGGCACGGAGACGGTGTTGTCGGCCGCGCGCAAGGCCGGCGTCGCGCTGCCGTCGTCGTGCAGCCAGGGCATTTGCGGGACCTGCAAGACCGCGGTGCTCGACGGCACCGTCGACATGCAGCACAACGGCGGTATCCGTCAGCGGGAAATCGACAAGGGGCTGCGCCTGATGTGCTGCAGCCGTCCCACGTCGGATCTCGTGCTCGATCTATAGCGGCGGTCGTCCCGGCGCGCGCCGATCTCGATTCGGATCCGCACGCGCCGCGCGACACCGGCCGCCCGGTCCTTCTTCCGGCTTTGCACCGTGTCCGATACCCCGGCTTTCCTCGCTTCGCGCCCGCGCCATTTCGGTTTTCTGACGTTGCCGTCGTATTCGATGATCGCGTTTTCGCACGCGATCGAAGCCCTTCGCGTGGCGAACTACGTGGACCGTACCGAACACTATCGGTGGACGGTATTCTCGATCGACGGCCACCCTGTCGAAGCCAGCAACGGCATCGCGACGCGGCCCACGCAGGCGCTCGACCTGTCCGCTCAACTGCCCGACGTGATGATCGTGTGCGGCGGCACGCGGATCCGCGAGATGGTCGATGCGCGCACGCGGCACACGCTGACCGCGCTTGCCGCGCGACGGATCGTGATGGGTGCGCTGTGCAGCGGCGCGTACGCGCTGCTGGCGGCCGGCCTGCTCGACCGCTACCGGTGTGCGGCGCACTGGGCCGACCTTTACGCGCTGCGTGCCGAGTTTCCCGACGTCGAGATTACGGACGAGCTGTTCGTGATCGATCGCGACCGGATCACGTGTACGGGCGGCGTCGCGCCGATGGACATGATGCTGACGCTGATGTCGAGCGATCTCGGTCCGCATCTCGTCGTCGACGTGTCGAAGCATCTGGTCGTCAGCCGGCTGCGCGGCATGAAAGAACCGCAGCCGATGCCGGTATGCGCGCGTCTCGAGTCGACGCGCGAGGACCTGGTCGAAGCGGTAAAGCTGATGGAAACCAATGTCGAGGAGCCGCTTTCTTTTCCCGAGATCGCGCGGCTGGTCGGGCTGTCGGCACGGCAGTTGCAGCGCGTGTTCAAGGAGTATCTGAATGTGTCGCCGCGCGACTATTACCGAAGTGTTCGCCTTCGGCACGCAGGGGCTCTGCTGCGCCGCGGCAACGATTTGGTCGGCGATGTGTCGGCGCGTTGCGGGTTTTCGTCGGCGAGTACGTTCAGCAAGGCGTATCGGAAGGAATTCGGCCATGCGCCGACCGTCGAACGCCGCGCGCCGGGGTACTCCGCGCAATGACGATGGTCGGGCGGCCGCACATGTCGAGGCGGCGCAGGCTGCGAGGCAGGTCCGGCCGCGATCGTCCGGCTGCCGGCAGGATGGCGGCCTGCCGATCTTCGATCGATCGGCGCTTCTTCGCGAATTCCCGCTCCCCGTTGGAAGCGGCGCTCTTGCGTATCGACCGACCGAAAATGCCGGCGCAGGTTATCGGAGGCCCATCGGCAGTTGCCGCGCGAATTGCGTACACTCTGAGTCTCGTTTCGGCGGGGCCGGGCGTTCCGGATCCGGTCCGCGTTCACTCAGGGCACGAAGATGATCGATTTACGCAGCGATACCGTGACACGTCCGAGCCAGGCGATGCTGGCCGCGATGACTGCCGCCGAAGTCGGCGACGACGTATGGGGCGACGACCCGACCGTGCTGCGCCTGCAGGCCGCCACGGCCGAGCGGGCCGGCAAGGAAGCCGGCCTGTTCTTCCCGAGCGGCACGCAGAGCAATCTGGCCGCGCTGATGGCCCATTGCGAACGCGGCGACGAATACATCGTCGGCCAACTCGCGCACACGTACAAATACGAAGGCGGCGGCGCCGCGGTGCTCGGCAGCATCCAGCCGCAGCCGATCGAGAACGCACCCGACGGCACGCTGCCGCTCGCGAAGATCGCCGCCGCGATCAAGCCGCTCGACAACCATTTCGCGCGCACGCGCCTGCTCGCGCTCGAGAACACGATCGGCGGCCAGGTGCTGCCGGAAGGCTACGTGCACGAAGCCGTCGCGTTTGCGCGCAGCCGCGGCTTGTCCGCACACCTCGACGGCGCGCGCGTGTGCAACGCGGCCGTCGCGTCGGGCCGCTCGATCGCCGCGCTGTGCGCGCCGTTCGATACCGTGTCGATCTGTTTCTCGAAGGGGCTCGGCGCACCGGTCGGTTCGGTGCTGGTCGGCAGCCGCGCGCTGATCGAGCGCGCGCAACGCTGGCGCAAGGTGCTCGGCGGCGGGATGCGGCAGTCGGGCATTCTCGCGGCCGCGTGCCTGTACGCGCTCGACCACAACGTCGAACGTCTCGCCGACGATCATGCGAACGCCGCGCATCTCGCCGAAGGGCTCGCGCGCATCGAACCGGTGAAAGTGCTGTCGCACGCGACGAACATGGTGTTCGCGCAGTTCCCCGAAGCCGATTGCGCGCCGCTCGAGGCATGGCTGAAGGCGCGCGGAATTCTGACGCAGATGCTGTACGCGTCGCGCTTCGTCACGCACTGCGACGTGTCGCGTGCGGACATCGATACGTTCGTCGAAGCGGTCGGTGCGTATTTCGCGCAGCGTCGCGCGTGAAACGAAATGCGCCGGCCGGGAGAGCGCCGGCGCGACAGGGCGCGAAGCAGGGAACGGGTGTGACGGGGCGATGCGGTGCCCCGTCTTTCGATTCGGCGCGGGACGCGTCGATCACGCTTGCCGCGGCGTGTCGACGGGCGGCGTGCCGTCGTGGAAGAGCGCTTTCAGCTGGGTGCGGAGTTCGGCGTTGTCGGTGTGCTGATGGACCGATACCGCATGCTGGACGGCGGCCTCCAGCAATTCGTTATCGGAATCCGCGGAAATCGCGACCGAGCAGTGCATCGCGCTGGGAAACTCGCGGCAGTCGATATAGCGGCGGGACATGATGTTCTCCTTGCAGAACAGGGAACGGCCGGGTAGGCATCGTCGGTCGCACGGCGCGTTCGCGCGGCCGATGCAAAAAGTATAGGCGGCGCGGCCCGGTTTCCCGACGTGTCCCGTGCGGCGGTGAACGCTGTGTCGAGCGTTCGTCGCGGATCAGGGCAGCGGCGCGAGCAGCCGGCGCGCCGCTTCGACGACGCGCGCGGACAGCGACGCCATCGTCGGCGACTGCACGGTCCACGCGTGCCAGTACAGCGTGACGTCGGTCGGATGCGCGGGTGCGAGATCGACGAGCTTCTGCGCGGCGAGCGGCGCGTCGCCGATCAGCGGCTCCGGCACCATCGCGTAGCCGAGCCCGTGCCGCACCGCCGCGAAATGCGCGTGCGTGCCCGGCACGTAATGGCACGGATATGCACCGGGCGGCAGCCCGAACCGCTTTTCCAGAAACGACGACTGCAGCGTGTCGCGCCGCGAATACGCGACGACCGGCGCATCGCGCGCGCTCGTGCGCGTGAGGCCGCGCGGAAACCAGCGCGCGGCGAACGCGTCGGCCGCGAGCAGCCGATAGCGCATCGTGCCGAGCGGCGTCGCGACGCAGCCGCGCATCGGCTTCGGCTCGGTCGTCACGCAGCCGACCGCCATCCCGCTTTCGAGCAGCGCGAACGTATGATCCTGATCCTCGACGATCAGCTCGAACAGGATGCGCTCGCCCGCGAGCACCGATGTCAGCGCCGGCAGGAACCACGTGCCGAGGCTGTCCGAGTTCAGCGCGATCGTGACCGAGATCGGCGTTTCGCGTTCGGTCGCGAGCGTACTTTGCAGGTCCGCCTGCAGCAGCGCGACGCGGCGCAGATGCTGCAGCACGCGCTGCCCGGCGACGGTCGGACGGCACGGCCGCGTGCGCAGCACGAGCGGCGTGCCGAGGCTCGCTTCGAGCGCGCGCACGCGCTGCGTGATCGCCGACGCGGTCACGTGCAGCCGCACGGCCGCTTGCTCGAAGCTGCCCGTATCGGCGACGGCGAGCAGCGCGGCGGCCTGCTTGGGATCGATAGTCAGCGACATGTCGACGAAATTCCTCTGAACGCGAACGGAACGGCCCGTAGTGTAAGCGAGCCCCCGATCGACGGTCGCCCCGTGCGCGTCGTGCACCGCCACCGCGGCGGCGCGCGCGTTTTGACCTACGCTAGAGAGACGCGCCATGCGACGGAGCCATTCCGATGATCTTCCGGCAACTCTTCGACCCGCAATCGTCTACCTACACGTACCTGCTCGCCGATCCGGCCGCGCGCGAAGCGTTGCTGATCGATCCGGTCTTCGAGCAGGTCCGCCGCGACGCCGCATTGCTCGACGAGCTCGGGCTGCGGCTCGTCGCGACGATCGACACGCACGTGCATGCGGATCACGTGACGGGCGCGTGGCTGCTGAAGCAGCGCACCGGCAGCGCGATCGCGATTTCGGCCGACAGCGGCGCGCAGGGCGCGGACCGTTATCTGCGCGACGGCGATCGCTGCACGTTCGGCGGGCGCTACGTGACGGTGCGCGCGACGCCCGGCCACACGAGCGGCTGCATCAGCCTCGTGCTCGACGACGAATCGAAGGCGTTCACCGGCGACTGTCTGCTGATTCGCGGCACGGGCCGCACCGATTTCCAGCAGGGCGACCCGCGCGCGCTGTACCGCTCGGTGCACGGCCGGCTGTTCACGCTGCCGGCCGCGTGCCTGCTGTATCCGGCGCACGACTACCGCGGGCTGTCGGTGACGAGCGTCGCCGAGGAGCGGCGCTTCAACCCGCGGCTCGGCGGCGACCTGAGCGAGGACGACTTCGCCGGCTACATGCGCAACCTCGGGCTCGCGCACCCGCGGCAGATCGACGTCGCGGTGCCCGCGAATCTGCGCTGCGGCATCGCGGCGAGCGCGCCCGATGTACGCGACGCCGCTGACTGGGCGCCGCTCGCGTACACGTTCGCCGGATTCTGGGAAATCGATGCGCAGTGGCTCGAGGATCATCTGACGGCGGTGCAGATCGTCGACGTGCGCGAACCCGACGAATTCACGGGCCCGCTCGGCCATCTGCCGGGCGCGACGCCGATCCCGCTCGGCGAACTGGCCGCGCGCGCCGGCGAACTCGCGCGCGAGCGGCCGATCGTCACCGTATGCCGCGCGGGCGGGCGTTCCGCGCAGGCGACCGTGCTGCTGCGCAACGCCGGCTTCGACCGCGTCGCGAATCTTGGCGGCGGCATGCTGCGCTGGCGTGCCGAAGGACGCATCGTGACGGACGGCCGCGCATAGCGGCGGCGCAGCGCACGGCTTTGGTCGATGAGGGCGCCGATGTCGAATCGGCGGCTCGCCGATCGTCGTCACGGTATCGACCTGCCGCGCCGCACGACGCGGCGCCATCACCGGAGAGACGCACGATGCTGCCGACGCTGTATGCCCACCCGTTTTCGTCCTACTGCCAGAAAGTGCTGACCGCGCTGTACGAGAACGGCACGCCGTTCGACTATCGCGTGCTCGCGCACGACGATCCGGCGCCGATGCGCGAACTCGCCGCGCTGTGGCCGATGAAGCGCTTTCTGGTGCTCGTCGACGCGGGGCGCACGCTGTTCGAGGCGACGATCATCGTCGAGTATCTCGACCTCAACCATCCTGGCCCCGTGCGGCTGCTGCCCGACGATCCGCATGCGGCGCTCGACGTGCGCATGATGGATCGCTTCTTCGACAACTACGTGTCGACGCCGCAGCAGAAAATCGTGCTCGACGCGCTGCGTCCGCCGGGCGAGCGCGACGCGCGCGGTGTCGCCGATGCGCGTGCGATGCTCGACACCGCGTATGCCTGGCTCGACGCGCGGATGGTCGATCGCGAATGGGCGGCCGGCGACCGCTTCAGCCTCGCCGACTGCGGCGCGGCGCCGTTCCTGTTCTATGCCGACTGGACGCATCGGATCGATCCGTCGTTCGCGAACGTGATCGCGTATCGGCAGCGGCTGCTGGCGCGGCCGTCGTTTGCGCGGGCGGTCGACGAAGCGCGGCCGTACCGGCCGTTCTTTCCGCTCGGCGCGCCCGATCGCGACTGACGCCGCCCGCGCGGCACGCGGCCGCGGTGGCGGCGGCAATCGACGCGCCGTCCCTGCGCTGCGCACGGCGCGCCGCGGCCGCGAACGGCCGGCAGCGCGTGCGCGTTGGTCGGAAGGTCGGCGGTAGCATCGTGCGTCCCGCGCTACATCGCGTGTGTCGCGGACTGCGCGAGCGTCAGCAGTTCGTCGAACTGCGTGATCAGCTCGAAGCAGAGCAGGAACGCGAGCGTGTAGGCCGGCGCCGGAAAACGCCGGATCGCATGCAGCACCTGCGGCGCGAAGCGCGCGCGGATCGGATCGCGCGTCAGCAGCCACGTGATGGCGATGCCGATCGCGGCGCCCGCGAGCAGATCGGTCGGGTAATGAAAGCCGAGATAGGCGCGCGGCACGCAGATGAACACGATCGTGTAGAGCAGCGCGAACACGCCGATGCGGCGCGCAATGATGAAGATGCCGGTCGCGATCGCCATCCACAGCATCGCGTGATCGCTCGGGAACGAACTCCAGTTCTGCAGCGTGGCCGCGCGCAGGCCGGCCGACGGAAAGTGCAGATGCAGGTCGGGGTTGTAGATCGGCCGCACGCGGAACGGCAGCGCGTGCGCGAGCACGCGGCCGGTGGCGAGCGCGAGGAGGCCGCCGGCGACCGTCGCGACGACGTATTCGCGCTGCCGCTCGCGCTCGGGGCCGGGCTGGAACCACAGCCAGCACAGCACCGGAATCAGGATGAAGCCCTTGAACGTGTAGAGCCCCGCGATCACGCGCACCGCATGATTCGCGAGCGGGCTCAGCGTGATGTGGGTGAGGAAGGTCTGAATCGTCGTATCGAAATCGTTCATGTTCTGCGACGCCGGCGGGCGCGCAGCGCATCGCGCGCGACCGGCGGAATCAGGAAGCGCGCTCGCAGCGGAGCGCAACGGGGGGCAAGTATGTCATCCGTAATTTCGAAGAAAATGCGAAAAAATACCGGGATTCCCCTGAGGGATCGCGCTCCTCCGACGGGGCCGGAGCGCGCGGCGCCGTGCGGCGGGGCGGCCGAAATGGTCGGATGAATGCGCCCAAGTCGCCGCGATCGGCGAAAAAAATCGGCAGGAATCCGATGCGTCAAAAAACACTGGCGCCGCGCGGGCCGACAGCGTGTGCCGGCCCGCGC